>NZ_BCPS01000103.1:0-119886 GCF_016586185.1 Paenibacillus sp. EPM92 | reverse complement strand
TTGCGTGGGTTGGTTTGTTTGATGGTTCCGCTATTATCGTTCAGCGACTGGAAGGGAGGACGAAACGATGAAAGGCAAGCTATCGGTTATCGGATTTGGCCCCGGCAGCTTCGAGCATATGACGCAAGCGGCGAAAGAAGCGATCATGGAGAGCGAGGTCATCATCGGCTACAACACATACGTGGATTTGATCCGCGGTTTACTGAGCGGGCAGCATATCGTACGTACCGGGATGACCGAGGAGGTCAGCCGGGCGCAGGAGGCGGTTCGGCAGGCGCAGGCCGGCCGGAAAGTCGCGGTTATCTCGAGCGGGGACGCGGGGGTGTACGGGATGGCCGGCCTCGTCTACGAAGTATTGATGGAGCAAGGCTGGCGTCGGGACACCGGTGTCAACGTGGAGGTGATTCCGGGCATCTCGGCGATCAACTCGACGGGTTCGCTGCTCGGCGCGCCGATCATGCACGATGCCTGCACGATCAGCCTGAGCGACCATTTGACGCCCTGGGACCTCATTATTAGGCGGGTCGAAGCGGCGGCGGCGGCCGACTTCGTCATCGCGTTATATAACCCGCGAAGCGGCCGGCGCACCCGGCAAATCGTCGAGACGCGCAGCGTGCTGCTGCGTTACCGGTCGCCGCAAACGCCGGTTGGTATTGTCAAAAGCGCCTACCGGGACCGGGAAGAGATTGCCATCACGACGCTCGAACGCATGCTGGAGCACGACATCGGCATGCTGACGACGGTTATTATCGGCAACTCGGCGACGGTCGTCTACGACGGTCTGATGATTACGCCGCGCGGCTACCAGCGCAAGTATACGCTCGGCGCGGACGTGCAGCCGTTGAAGCCGCATGAGCGGCTGCGCGCCGAGGCGGAGCCGTGGTCGCTCGAAGCGCGGGAAGGCGCTGTTGCGACGGCGGAGCGAGAGCCGGCAGCGGGAGCGGCGAAGAGCGAAGCGGCTGCCGCAGAGGCGACGGCTGCGAAGGAAGCGGAGGGCGCAGCGGGGGACGCTGCCGCGTCGCCGCTAGCGTTGGCGCTCGAGGCGCTGCGGCTCGTGGAGACGCAGCGCGGTGCGGCGAACGCCGGAGCGCCGGCCGAGACGCCGTCCTGGCAGCGCGAAAGCGATCCGTTCCGGCGGCGGGAGATTCTCGAGTTCGCCGTCAGCCCCGGGCTCGCGGAGAAGAGATTGACGGCCGCCCAACTGACGCTGCTGGCCGACATCGTGGGCGAAGACGGTTCGATTGAATATACGCCGCATCATCAATGGCTTGTGAGGCTCGTGACTTCGGAGCCGCAGCAGGCGGTATCGCGGCTGGAGGCGGCTGGGCTGCTGCTGGCGCCGGTCGGCGATGTCGCGCAAATCAAGGCATGCGATTTTTGCAATATGGACAAAGCGGATTCGGTTCCTTACCTGGAGGATCTGCAGCAGCGAATCGGCGGCCTGAAGGTGCCAAAGGAGCTGCGCATCGGTTTCAACGGCTGCGGAATGGCTTGTTACGGCGCGGTGCGGGAAGATATCGGCATCGTGTACCGCAAGGAAAAGTTCGATCTGTTCCTCGGCGGCAAAACGGTCGGCCGCAACGCTCATCCGGGCATCCCGGTGGCTGAAGGCGTAGAGCCGGATCGCTTGCTGGAGACGGTGGAGCGGATCGTCAGGCGGTATGCGGATGAGGCCCATCCGAACGAGCGTTTTCATAAATATTATAGCCGGATCAAGGAGCTTGAAGGATATCGTTACCGGGAAGTGCCGGTGTTCAAGATTGAAAATGCCGTCTGCGGCGATTAAACGAAGGGAGGCGGATCGTAGATGGACGCCTTGTTATTTGTCGGTCACGGAAGCCGTGATCCGGAAGGAAACGAAGAGGTGCGCGCCTTTGTCCGTTCGGTGGAGAACGGGCTGGATGTGCCGATTGTAGAAACATGTTTTTTGGAGTTCGAGTCCCCTTCCATGCGGGAAGGCTTTGCCGCGTGCGTCGCCCGGGGGGCGACCCGGGTTGGCGTTGTGCCGATTACGCTGTTTGCGGCGGGACATGCGAAGCTCCATATTCCGGCGGCTATGGATGAGGCGAAGCGTCAGTTTCCCGGTGTCGAATTTATTTACAGCCGACCGATCGGCGTGCACGAGCTGGCGCTGGATATTTTGCAGACCCGGCTGGCGGAGGCCGGTGTCGACGGTTTGATCGAATCGCCGGATACGGCGCTGCTATTGATCGGAAGAGGAAGCAGCGACGCCGATGCGAACAGCGATTTGTTTAAAATATCCCGGTTGCTGTGGGAACGGCTCAACGTGCAATGGGTCGAGACGGCGTTCATCGGCGTAACCGCCCCGCGGGCCGACGAAGGCGTGGACCGCTGTGTCAGGCTGGGCGCGAAACGCATCGTGCTGCTGCCGTACTTTTTGTTCACGGGCGTACTGATCAAGAGGCTGGAGCAGCTGACGGCCTCGTTCGCGGAGACGTATCCGGACCGCGAGTTCGTGCTTGCCGAATACTTCGGGTTCCACCCGATGCTGCGCGAGATTATGCGGGAGCGCGCACAGGAAGCGCTGCAGGGGCAGGTGCGAATGAATTGCGACATGTGTCAATTCCGGCTGGAAGCGATGAAGCATCATCACCATGATCATGATCATGACCACAGTCATCACCATGGGCACGATCATCATCATGAGCACGAGCACCGTCACGAACATGAGCACGGGCACCGTCATGCACACGGCGACGAGCACGCTCATAACCATGAGCACGAACACATTCATGCGCACGGCGACGAGCACGAGCATGACCACGAACCTAAGCATCAACAGGAACACAGCCATGTCCACGCGCATGCCGATGATCATGATCATGAGCATAAGCGCCATCCCGGCCATGAACAACAGGATCAGCATCGCGAGCAGCCGCAGGAGGCAGCGCCGTCTCCGGCTTCTACGAAGGAGGTGCCCGCATGATCCTCGTCATGGCCGGAACGAGCGACGCGCGTGAGCTGGCAATACGCATCCGGCAAGCAGGCTACGAGCTGCTGGCGACCGTCGTCACCGAGAGTGCGGCGAAGAGCCTCATGGAGGCCGGTGTTCCGACGCAGGTCGGGAGGCTGTCCGAAGCGGCGCTCGTGGAGCTGATCCGCAGCCGCAGCGTCCAGGCGGTCGTCGACGCGACGCACCCGTTCGCCGAGGAAGCGTCGCGCAATGCGATGGCGGCGGCCCGCACGGCGGACGTGCCCTACGTCCGCTATGAGCGCGAGCGCGGGAAGTTCGCCGCCCACCCGCGCCTTTCCTTCGTCGACGACTACGAGCAGGCGGCGGAATTGGCGGCGCAAAAGCGCGGTGTCGTATTCCTCGCCACGGGCAGCAAGACGCTGCAGGTGTTTGCCGAGAAGCTGGTCGGGCTGCCGGATACGACGCTGGTCGCGCGCATGCTGCCCCGTAAAGACAACATGGAGAAGTGCGAGCAGCTCGGCGTCGAGCAGAGGAACATCGTGGCCATGCAGGGGCCATTTTCGAAGGAAATCAATCAGGCGTTCTATCGGCATTACGGCGTCACGGTGCTGATCACGAAGGAAAGCGGACAAGTCGGCGCCGTGGAAGAGAAGCTGTCGGCCGCGCTTGAGATGGACATCGACACGATTGTGATCGGCCGGCCGGCGCTTGATTACGGGGTCGTCTACACGGAGTTTGACGGCGTGCTCGCCGAGCTCGGACAAATTGCACAGGAGGTGCGTCGGTAATGGATTTTCGCACGGATTTTAAACCGGTGACCGTACAGCCGCAGGAAATTGAAGAAAAAAGCTTCGAGATGATTACGGAGGAATTCGGCCCGCACGATTATGCCGAGGAGCAGTATAAAGTCGTGCAGCGGGTTATTCATGCTTCGGCCGATTTCGAGCTGGGGCGCAGCCTCGTGTTTCATCCGGATGCCGTACAGGCCGGTATTCAGGCGATCCGCAGCGGCAAGCCGATCGTGGCGGATGTGCAGATGGTGCAGGTCGGCATCAGCAAGCCGCGTCTGGAGAAGTTCGGGGGCGAGGTGCGGGTGTACATATCCGATCCCGACGTGATGCAGGAGGCGAAGCGGCTCAATACGACGCGCGCGATCATCGCGACGCGCAAGGCGGCGCGGGAAGCGGACGGCGCGATCTATGCGATCGGCAACGCCCCGACGGCGCTGCTGGAGCTGATTCGGCTCGTCAAGGAGGGCGAAGCGCGTCCCGGTTTAATCATCGGTGTCCCGGTCGGCTTCGTGTCGGCGGCGGAATCGAAGGAAGAGCTGCTGAAGCTGGACGTGCCGTTCATCACGAATATCGGCCGCAAAGGCGGAAGTCCGGTCGCGGTTGCGACCGTTAATGCGCTGTCGCTGCTCGCGGAGCGTCAGGGGTAACAGACATGGTCAAGGCCGGTGCGGACAACCAGGAGACGAAGCCGCTTCGTCACGGGTATACGACGGGCGCTTGCGCCACGGCGGCTGCTCAGGCGGCGCTGGAGGCGCTCATTGTGCAGGAAACGGTCATGAAGTCGACGATCCGGCTGCCGATCGGGCAGGATGTGACGTTCGACATCGTCCGGTGCGAATTCGAGCAGACGCGGGCTTGCGCCGAAGTCATCAAGGACGGCGGCGACGACCCGGACGCAACGCATGGCGCGAGAATTATAACCGAGGTCTCGTGGACCCCGGAGGAAGGCATAGACATCGACGGCGGCATCGGCGTTGGTCGGGTGACGAAGCCGGGGCTGCCCGTCGACGTCGGTCAGGCTGCCATCAATCCGGTGCCGCGCAAAATGATCCGCGAAGCGGTTGCGGCCGTGCTCAACCGCTACGAGATTCACCGTGGCGTGCGGGTCGTCGTATCGGTGCCGGAGGGCGAAGAGATTGCGAAGAAAACGCTCAATGCGCGGCTCGGCATCTTGGGCGGCATCTCGATTCTCGGCACGCGCGGTATCGTCGTGCCTTTCTCGACGGCGGCCTACAAAGCAAGCGTCGCCCAAGCGATTCGGGTGGCCGTCAAGAGCGGCGTCCGTCATATCGTCCTCTCCACCGGAGGCCGTACGGAAAAGTTCGGCATGGAGCTGTATCCGGTGCTGCCGGAGGAGGCGTTTGTCGAAATGGGCGACTTTGTCGGATTTGCCGTGCAGCAATGCGCCAGGCAGGGCATCAGGCGCATCACCCTCGTCGGCATGATGGGCAAATTTTCCAAAGTGGCGCAGGGCGTGATGATGGTGCACTCCAAAAGCGCCCCCGTCGACTTCGGCTTTCTCGCCGGGCTGGCGGAGCAGGCCGGGGCGTCCGGGGAGACGCTGCAGCAGATCCGGGAAGCCAATACGGCCGCACAGGTCGGCGATATGATGCAGGCGCTCGGGAACGAGGCCTTCTTCCAGCGGATGGGCGAATACTGCTGCCGAGCGTTGCTTAAGGAAACAGGGAGCAGGAGCCGCCCGGCGGACCTGCGCGAACGGCAGGCGGAAGGCGAGCCGGACGAAAGCCTTCAGATCGAAACCGTTATTATCTCGATGAAGGGCGAGCTGCTGGGGCGATCTGCCGCAACAGCTTCACACGGGCCGGGGGAACAATCCGGAAGCGACAGGGAAAGGTGAGAGGAACATGGAAAATACGATCGTGGTGATGGGCGTCGGCGATGACGGGAGGGCCGGATTGCCGGACGCTTATTTGCAGCGGATCGCACAATGCGGGGTGCTTGTCGGCGGGGAACGGCAGCTGGAGATGTTCCACGACAGCCCGGCGGAGAAAGTCATGATTCGCAGCGGGCTTGGCGAACTCGTCGAACAACTGCGCAACGAGAGCCGGAGCACGGTAGTGCTCGCATCCGGGGACCCGCTGTTTTACGGCATCGGGGGGTATTTGGCGGCGAAGCTGCCCGGCCGGATCGAGGTATTGCCATTCGTGAGCTCGGTCCAGCTTGCGTTCGCGCGGATCGGCGAAGGCTGGCACGATGCCTTCACAGTAAGCCTTCACGGTCGGCCGATCCGGGGGTTGGCGCAGCGGATCGACGGCAAGCCGAAGGTGGCGCTGCTCACCGACGAGATCAACCATCCGGCGGCCGTTGCGGCCTATTTGCTGGAGTACGGGATGACGGAATATGAGGCGTTCGTCGCCGAGCATCTGGGCGGAGAGAAGGAGCGGACCGGCTGGTACGGTTTAACCGACCTTGCGGCCCTCTCGAGCGGCGACTTCGCGCCGTTGAACGTCGTCGTGCTGCGCGCCAAAAGCCCCGGCGTCATGCCCCCGGCATGGCCGCTCGGCATTGACGACGCCGAATTCGCCCAGCGGAAGCCGGATAAAGGGCTCATCACGAAGCGCGAAGTGCGCGTGTTGAGCATCGCCGCGCTCGGCCTGAAGCGGGACAGCATCGTGTGGGACATCGGCACGTGCACCGGATCGGTGGCCATCGAAGCCGCTCGCCTCTGCCCGGAGGGGGCCGTGTACGCCGTTGAGAAGAACGAAGGCGATCTGGCCAACGCCCGCGAGAACGCGCGCAAGTTCCGCACGGACATCACGCTCGTGCACGCTAAAGCGCCCGAAGGGCTGGAGTCGTTCCCGGACCCCGACGCCGTGTTCATCGGCGGCAGCGGCGGCGAGCTGCGGGATCTGCTGGCGCTGTGCTGCTCGCGTCTAAGACAGGGCGGTACGATCGTGTTGAACGCGGTGACGATTGAGAACCTGGCGGCAGCTGCGCAAGCTTTTGCCGATGAAGGCTTCCGGGCCGACATCACACTCGCTCAATTGAGCCGCAGCAAGCCGATCCTCGATATGACGCGGTTTGAAAGCTTAAATCCGGTTTACATCATCGCCGCCCGGCGGAAACCGGCGGATCACGAGTGCACCC
The DNA here is from genome assembly GCF_016586185.1 of Paenibacillus sp. EPM92. NCBI lineage: Bacteria > Bacillati > Bacillota > Bacilli > Caryophanales > Paenibacillaceae > Paenibacillus > Paenibacillus sp. EPM92. Next base: position 113,052 of record NZ_BCPS01000103.1, on the reverse strand, counting down.
TCACAGACAGAAAGGAAACCTCAAGATGACTAACCTTGGTACGCTTTACGGGCTCGGCGTCGGGCCGGGCGACCCGGAATTAATTACGGTGAAGGCGTTCCGCCTGTTGAAACAATGTCCTGTCATCGCTTACCCGCGTAAAAAATCGGGGGCCAAAAGCTATGCCCTTGCCATTACCGAGCTGTATGTGGACACGACGGAGAAAACGATGCTCGGGCTGACGTTCCCGATGACGAAAGACCGCGAGGCGCTGGAGAAGCAGTGGAACAAAACGGTCGATACCGTGTGGGAGCACTTGAATCAAGGGAAAGACGTCGCCTTCGTCACCGAGGGCGACACGATGCTGTACAGCACTTATATTCATTTGATGCGGCTCATGAACGAGCGCCATCCCGAGGTGCAGGCGGTGTCCGTGCCCGGCATTTCGTCGATCAACGCTTCGGCTTCGAGACTCGGCATTCCGCTGGCGGACGGCGACGAACAGGTGGCGATCGTACCGGCGACGGACGATTACGAGGCGATGCGGACGGCGCTCGAAACCCACGATGCCGTCGTGTTCATCAAGGTAGCGAAGGTCATCGACCTGATGCTGCGCGTGCTGGGCGATCTCGGCTTGACGGACAAGGCGTCCGTCCTGACCAAGGTGACCTCGGCCGAGGAGCAAATATGGCGCAACGTTGCCGACTTGGCGGGGCGGGAGCTCGAATATTTAACGCTGATGGTGGTGAGAAAATGAAAGTATATATAATCGGCGCGGGCCCCGGCGACCCGGATTTGATTACGGTCAAAGGGCTGCGCCTCCTGCAGGAAGCGGACGTCGTGCTGTACACCGATTCGCTCGTCAACGAGGAGCTGATCGCGCGTGCGAAGCCGGAGGCGGAAGTGCTGCTGAGCGCCGGCATGAGCCTGGAAGAGATGGTGGGAATCATGGCCGACCGGGTCAGGGCGGGGAAAATGGTCGCCCGCGTCCATACCGGCGATCCGTCGATGTTCGGCGCCATCATGGAACAGGCGGCGCTGCTCAAGCGCGAAGGCATCGGCATCGAAGTCGTGCCTGGCGTCAGCTCCGTCTTCGCTTCGGCCGCCGCGATCGGCGCCGAGCTGACGATTCCCGAGCTGACGCAGACGGTCATTCTGACGCGCGTGGAAGGACGCACGCCGATGCCGGAACGCGAGCAGCTGCGCGATCTGGCCAAGCACCATTGCACGCTTGCGCTATTTCTTAGCGCGACGCTCACAAAGAAGGTCGTGCGCGAGCTGACGGAAGCGGGCTGGTCGCCCCAGACGCCGGTTGCCGTCGTGCAGCGGGCCTCGTGGCCGGATCAAGTCGTCGTCCGTTCCACGCTGGAGCGGCTCGACGAAGATATGCGGGTGAACGGCATTCGAAAGCACGCGATGATTTTGGCCGGTTGGGCGCTCGATCCGCATATTCACGAGAATGACGCGTATCGCTCGAAGCTGTACGACGCCACGTTCACTCACGGCTACCGCAAGGGGGTGAAGCCGTGATGCAAACGCCCGCCGCCATCAAGCTGCAGGAAGGAGCCGTGCCGGAAATCCGGCGCAGCGGCGATTATGCGGTTGTCGCGATCACGAAGCACGGCGCGGAGCTGGCCCGGCGCCTGCAAGCGTCGTTCGGCGGCGCCACCGATGTGTATTACATGTCCAAGTTTGCGCGCGGAGACGAGGCGGAGCGAGGCATCCAGCTGTTCGAGGGCAGCGTGCGCCTGCTGTATCCGGCGCTTTTTCCGGCTTATCAGGGGCTTGTCTGCATCATATCGCTGGGCGCGGTCGTCCGGATGATCGCTCCATTGCTGGAAGATAAGAAGAAGGACCCCGGCATCGTCGTCATTGACGACAAGGGCGAGCACGTCATCAGCGTGCTGTCGGGCCATTTGGGCGGCGCGAACGAGCTGACGCGCGAGGTGGCGGCGGCGCTCGGCGCCAGAGCCGTCATCACGACGGCGTCCGACGTGCAGAAGACGATCGCGGTCGACTTGTTCGGCCGCCGTTTCGGCTGGACGTGGGACAGCGCCGACAAGCTGACGCCGGTCAGCGCGTCGGTCGTGAACGAGGAGCGCGTCGCCGTCGTGCAGGAGTCGGGCGAGCCGGATTGGTGGCTGCACGACACGCCGCTGCCGCCGCATATCCGCACATACGGCGATATCTCAAGCGCGCTGGCGGACGAGCCGCAGGCGGCGCTGGTGGTAACGCACCGGCTGCTGGAGCCGGAGGAGCTGCCGATTCTGGCGAACGGCGTGCTGTACCGCCCTAAAGTGATTGCGCTCGGCATCGGCTGCAACCGCGGGACGTCCGCCGAGGAGATCGAAGCGGTTGTGCGCGATACGCTCAGCGAGCTTCGTTTTTCCTTGCAAAGCGTAAAGGCGGTCTGTACGATCGACCTGAAACAGGACGAGGAAGGGCTGCTTGCGGTATGCCGCTCGCACGGCTGGCCGCTCGTGTGCTATACGCCGCAGGAGCTGAACGAGATGCCGATCGACGACCCGTCCGACACGGTGTACAAGTTTACCGGAGCGTACGGCGTCAGCGAACCGGCCGCCAAACGATATACGGGTGCGCAGCAGTTGGCCTTGACGAAGAAAAAAAGCGGCAACGTCACGATTTCGGTAGCCGTCGCGCCTTTTTTAAAATAACGGAGGCGGGGCGGCTTATCCAAACGTTATTTAGGAGGATTGGCAGGATGGATCAGGAGTGTGCGGCGGCAGGCCGGCGTTGTCTCGTGATTGCGGGCACCGGAAGCGGCGCCGGCAAAACGACGGTGACGCTCGGCATCATGGCCGCCCTGAGAGGCAAAGGATTGAAGGTGCAGGGGTTTAAATGCGGGCCGGACTATATCGACCCGACGTATCACAAGGCGGTCACGGGCAGACCGTCGCGGAATCTGGATAGCTGGATGTTCGGAGCGGAAGCGGTGCGGGAGCTGTACGAACGCGCGTCGGCGGATGCGGACCTTGCCGTGATCGAAGGCGTGATGGGCTTTTACGATGGCAAAGACCCGAAATCGAACGTCGGCAGCACGGCCGAAATCAGTCTGCTGCTCGGTTCTCCGGTGCTGCTCGTCGTCAACTGCCAAAGCATGGCGCGCAGTGCGGCGGCAATCGTCAAGGGCTTTCAGCTGCTTGATCCGCGCGTGCGAATCGCGGCCGTCTTCGCCAACAAGGTCGGAAGCGCCGGGCATTACCGCATCGTGAAGGAAGCGATCGAACAGGAGTGCGGCGTTCCGGTCATCGGTTATTTGCTGCGGGAAGAGGCGCTGTCGGTGCCGGAGCGGCACCTCGGCCTCGTGCCTTCCATCGAACGGGGCGAGCTTGGAGGCTTCTTCGACGCCCTCGCGGAGAGGCTGCAGCAGACAACCGATATGGACAAGCTGCTGGAGCTAAGCGAGCTCGCGGACGAGCTTGGGCTGCCTCCGAGTCCGGCGAATCGGATCTTCGCGGAACCGGCGAGGAAATACCCGGTAACCTTGGCTGTCGCCCGCGACGCCGCGTTCCATTTCTACTACGAGGAAAATCTCGAGCTGCTCGAGCTGTACGGCGCCCGGCTGCGCTTCTTCTCACCGCTGGCCGGGGAGCCGCTGCCGGAGGATGCGGGCGGCCTGTACATCGGAGGCGGCTTCCCCGAGGAGTTTGCCGAGCGGCTCGGCGCGCAAACCGCGGTCGCCGAATCGATCCGGCGGGCGGTGGAGCAAGGCCTGCCGACGCTGGCCGAGTGCGGCGGCTTCATGTACTTGACCGGGTCGATCCGCGATACGGACGGACGCAGCTTCCCGATGGTCGGCCTCGTCCCCGGACAGGTGACGATGCAGCGGAAGCTGGCGGCGCTCGGACTGCGCGAGGTGACCGGTTTACCCGGCAACTTCCTGCTGCCGGAAGGCGAGGCTGCGCGCGGGCACGAGTTCCACTACTCCGTCTACGAGCCGCCTGACGAGACGGCGCTCCCGGCGCATGCCTACGAGACGAAAGGCATGCGCGGCACGAAGACCGAAGGCGCTCTGCGGAACCGGCTGATTGCCGGCTACACGCACCTTCACTTTGCGTCGAATCCGGGCATCGTCCCGCGCTGGCTCGCAGAATGCGAGGCCTACAAGGCGGAGCGAGCCTAGCGGCTTATGCTGATCTTGCCTGCGCGATCCTTGCGCGAACCTGCACCGCCCACCGCTGCAGGGCATTGCATCAACGCGCTGACGAGTCCTTGTGCAGCTTCATCATCAGCCAAGCCAGCATATAGAGCGGAAGCGCGACGCCTGCCCAGCGAAAGACTCCAGGCGTCGCCGCCACATATAAGCTTAGCGGGGCGGCCCACAGCAGAGCCGCCAGCATTCCCCATGGCCGCCGCCGAACGGAGGAGACGATGGCGAGCAGTGCAGGAGCGAGACCGAACAGCAGCACCGCCAGCCATTCGCCGGGATTGGAAAGCGGCGCGTAGGGATTCAGCCAGATGAGGCTGACCCACAGGGCCGAGCTGTACACTCCGCCGCACAAGCCGATAACGCGCGAAAGGCTATAGAGCGGCAGCCGTTTGCGCTTCGTCGCAACGAAAGCACAGGCGATGGCGAACCCTAACGCAAGCAAGCCCAGCTTGGCAAGCGCGTGCGGCTGCGTCAGCTTGTTCCACGCCTGCTTCGCATACAAGGCCAGCCAGCCCGGTACCTCCGTCATCAGGCTGCCGGAGAGATCGGCTTGGGTGGAAGGCTTTACGCCGACGGGCAGCAGGGCCAAATCGTCCCGGGCATCCGTCAGCGCCTTCGTCCCTGCGCAAAGATGCGTCTCCAGCTCGCCGGGATGCCGCTCCTGCGCGTATACCAAATACGTTTCCCCCTGCTTAAAATCAATGCCGCACGAATGGAAGCCGGTGTACACGATAGCTTCCGAGGGCAGCTCGCCTTTCCGGATCGAATCGACCTCCAGGCGAACGGCATATCGTCTTCCGATTGCCCCGCTTTCGTCGTATGGATCGTACGTCTCGCGGATGCCCAGCACCTTCCCCTCGAAAACTGCCGCCGCTTGTTCGGCGGCTTGCAGCGGAGTGACCGCCGCACAAGAACAGGCGGCGCACGGATGCGGGAAGGCGGCCCAAGCGAGAGCCGTCAGCGGCAATAATAGCGTCATCATCCAAATCCAGCGTTTCCTCACCTTCTCTTCCTCCCTTTTCGCACACTTTCGTTACGTATATCTTGCTTCTTGAAACGGTTCCCGCCCGATAAATGCCTGCGTTCTTCTAAACATGGTATACTTTGGGACATACATCCATAGGGTTTCGGAGGAGGCGTTCAAGCTATGTCTCGCATCGTAGACATCCGCACGTCGCGCATGCGCAATTTTATCGCATTTCAACGCGATCCGCTCGGCTTGTTAGTAGAGGTGCTGCAGGACGGCGACGTGATTTCCCTGCGTTCGGGAGAGAAGCGTCCCTCTTATATCGTCAATGCGCCGGAATTCATCCACGAAATCCTGGTCGCCAAGGAAGCGTATTTCCGCAAGGGCCGAAGCTCGGAAGTGCTTCGAAGGACGATCGGTGACGGGCTGCTGACGTCGGAAAAAGAGGAGCACCGGCGGCAGAAGAAATATTTGACGCCCGCGTTCTACAAAGAACGGATTCAGGCGTACGCGCGTATCGTCGCGGAGGAATCGCAGCGAGCGATCGAATCGCTGCAGGACGGACAGCCTGTGGAGCTGCATGACGAGATGATGCGCCTGACGTTATCCGTCATTGCCAAAGGCATGTTCGCAACGGATGTCGCAGAGCGGAAGAAAGAATTGGCGGACGCCGTCGATATCGCGATTCGCGAGTCGGCACGTACGTTGTTCTTTCCGTTCATCGTCCCGTTCGGTGTGCCGACACGGGGACACCGCGTACACAAACGGGCGATTCGTACGCTGGAGTCGGTTGTTCGGGAAGCGATAACGGATGCAAGGAAACGGCCCGACCGGTACGAGGAAAGCCTCCTTGGCTTGCTGCTCGATACGAAGGACGAGGATGGAAAGCCGATCACGGATACGGAAGTCCGCGATCAACTGATGACGATGCTGATTGCCGGTCATGAAACGACGGCCAATGCGCTTGTGTGGGCATGGTATTCGCTCGACCGGGAGCCGGACGCCGCCGCCAAATTTCACGCCGAAGTCGATGCGCCCGGGCAATCGGAAGGCCCGGCGTTCGAGCAGTATCGCAAGCTCAAGTACACCCAGCAGATCATACAAGAGACGCTGCGGCTATATCCGCCGGCCTGGACGATTCTGCGGGAGGCGGAGCGTGAGGTGGACGTGCTGGGGGAAACCTTCCCGGCGGGAAGCTCGTTTCTGATCAGTCCCTATGCGGTTCACCGGAATCCGCGCGTATTCGGCGACCCTTACGCGTTCCGGCCGGAGCGGTTTGCCGAGGAAAGCGCCGGCTGGCCGAGGTTCGCTTATTTTCCGTTCGGCGGCGGCTCACGCGGCTGCATCGGCTCGCAGTTCGCGATGATGGAGGCGGCGCTTATTCTCGCGGAGCTGGGCAGGGCGTACCGGTTCGAGCGCACAACGGAAGCTGCGGCTATCCCCGAGCCGCTGATTTCCTTGCGGGTCAAAGGCGGCTTGCGGATGCGGCCATGCCGCCGAACGTAAGTCAGTCATGGAAGTTTTTAAGCGACGAGAGAGCGAATGAGGTCAACAAACTGCACGCCGACGAGCAGGTAGCATAGAGCGCAGCCTAGAAGAACAAGAAGCACATTTTTAAGCAGTTTCATAACGGAGGACTCCCCTTTCATATGGTTCGCGCCTCTCTCTATGTGTACGAGACGTACCTTATCCAGACGAAACAAAATGGAGCCAAGTTGCAAGTTTTCGAAAATTTTCGAAGAAAGGCGGAGAACATTCCTTCTCTATAACAGACGAACACCCCCGGCTCCGGCAGGATACGGGGGTGTTCGTCCGTTAAGAATTAGCGGCGCCGATAATGGCTTTCACGCGACCGACCTGGCCGTCCTGCAGCCGGACTTTAATGCCGTGCGGATGCGTCGGAGAGTTCGTGAGAATGTCCTTGACGATCCCGCGGGTCGTCTTGCCGGTCCGCTGGTCTTGCTTCAGCACGATATCGACCTCGAGCCCCGGGCGAATGTGACTGCGCTGCTGTCCTGTAAGCATGGTTCGTTTGCACTCCAATCCGATTGCTTTGTTCAAATTCAAATTCAAGTTCAAGTTCAAGTCCGAGTGTCCGCGGTGTTCGCGTTCACAGAGGTTCTTCCGCACCCATTACGGGCGCTTGAAGCCTTCCTCTTGCAAATACCGGGCCGCTTCTTCATACGTTTCGAAGGCGGATTCCAGATTCAAGCCGGCGTACAGGTACCACAGCTCGTCCTCGTGAATGAGCAGCAGCGTCTGGCCGTTCGGCCCGTGCCAGCGTTCTTCCTCCGCCGCATCGCCGCTGACGGCTTGCTCGGCGGATGTCTTCGGGGCGAGCGATTGGATCGACGCCCGAATCAGCTTGCGCAGTTCCTCGGCCGAGTAGTCGCGGATGTTCACGAGACCGCGCTCGTCCGTCGCATAGTCCGCCGTATGACCGGCATAGACGAAGCCGTTGCCGTTCGGGTGCAGGTGATAGACGACGATTTTCTTGTCGTAGCCGCTTTCTTCATAATGAAAATTAATGCGCCCGAGCGACACGTCTTTACGCGTCAGTTCGGGGAACGATTCGATCACGGACAATTTTTGTTCGAAGGTTAACATGAAGGACCCCACTTTTTCGTCATCTGCTAGCATGATTATCCATGAATTATACCACAGCCCCTTCGGATTCCAAACCGCCGAACCGGACCGGAAGGGCGGACGCCCTTGCATCTGCAGGCCCATTTGCATATAATACTTGTTAAATCCATACCGTCAAATGCGTGGACGGAGACAAGTAAGCAGTGCTTCTTCACAGGGAGGCCCCGCCGGAGATTGAGAGCGGGTCCGAAAGAATCAGGCTGCCGAAGTTCGCTCCCGAGCAGTCCCTTGAAACCGCGAAAGCTATCGCTGCGGCAAGTAGAGGGTCACCGGTTTACGAACCGTTATGTTCAACGAAGTGAGAAGCGCTTCGAGTCGCCCTGTTCAAGTGCGGCGTCGCAGCTTTCTAACAAGGGTGGTACCACGGCTTTTTCGTCCCTTATCCGGGACGGGGAGGCCTTTTTTGCGTGGCGTGGATATGGAGCATTCGTACAACACTTAAGGAGGGTAAGATCACGATGAAAGAACGTTTGTTGCAGTTGAAGGACGAGGCGCTCGGCGAGCTGGCGGGCGTGCAGAACCAGCAGCAGTTGAACGATCTGCGGATCAAATATTTGGGCAAGAAAGGTCCGCTGACCGAAGTGCTGCGCGGGATGGGAGCGTTGAGCGCGGAGGAGCGCCCGCTCATCGGGCAGGTGGCCAACGAGGTGCGCGGGGCTATCGAGGACGTGATCGAGGCGAAGCAGGCCGAGTACAACCGGGCGGAAACCGAGGCGCGGCTGGCAGCCGAGACGATCGACGTGACGCTGCCGGGACGTCCGGTTGCACGCGGGGCGGTGCATCCGATCAGCAAGGTGATCGAGGAAATCGAAGACATTTTCATCGGGATGGGCTATACGGTCGCGGAAGGGCCGGAAGTGGAGCAGGATTACTACAACTTTGAAGCGCTCAACCTGCCGAAAAACCATCCGGCGCGCGACATGCAGGATTCGTTCTACGTGACGGAAGAAATTTTGATGCGGACCCATACGTCTCCGGTTCAGGTGCGTACGCTCGAGAAGATGAAGGGCCATGTGCCGATCAAAATCATTTGTCCGGGCCGCGTCTACCGGCGCGACGACGACGATGCGACGCATTCGCACATGTTTACGCAAATCGAAGGGCTGGTCATCGACCGCAACATCCGCATGAGCGATCTCAAAGGGACGCTGCTCCAGTTCATGCGGGAGCTGTTCGGCAAGCAAACGCAAATCCGGATGCGCCCGAGCTTCTTCCCGTTCACGGAGCCGAGCGCCGAGGTGGACGTCACCTGCGCCATGTGCGGCGGACACGGCTGCCGCGTGTGCAAACATACCGGATGGCTGGAAATTCTCGGCTCCGGTATGGTGCATCCGCGCGTGCTGGAGATGGCCGGGTACGATCCGGAGGAGTACAGCGGCTTTGCGTTCGGCCTCGGGGTCGAGCGGATCGCGATGCTGAAGTACGACATTGAAGACATTCGTCATTTCTATACGAACGATCTGCGATTCTTGAAGCAGTTCGTCCACTTGTAAGAGAGAGGAGCGTGGACTAGGTGAAAGTATCTTACCAATGGTTATCTCAATATGTCGACGTAAGCGGTTATACGGCGAACGAGCTCGCCGAGAAGCTGACGCGCAGCGGCATTGAAGTCGATATCGTGGAAAACCGGAACAAAGGCGTGACCGGCGTCGTGGTCGGTTACGTGAAATCCCGCGAAAAGCACCCGGATGCCGACAAGCTGAGCGTTTGTAAGGTGGACGTCGGCCAAGCCGAGGAGCTGCAAATCGTATGCGGAGCGAAAAATGTGGACGCGGGGCAAAAGGTGCCCGTCGCCATCGTCGGCGCGAAGCTGCCGGACGGTCTCGTTATTAAACGCGCGAAGCTGCGCGGCGTCGAGTCGCAGGGCATGATCTGCTCGGCGAAAGAGCTCGGTCTTAACGACAAGCTGCTGCCGAAGGAAATTCAAGAAGGCATTCTCGTGCTGCCGGCGGATACGCCGATCGGCGCGGACATTCTGGAAGTGCTGGCGATTAATGACGAGGTGATGGACCTCGACTTGACGCCGAATCGGTCCGATGCTTTAAGCATGCTGGGCGCGGCTTATGAAATCGGAGCGATTCTCGGTCGCGACGTCAAGACCCCGGATAGCGCGTCCGGTCTGCAGGATACGGAGTCGCCCGTTACAGCATCCGATCGTATTTCGGTCGAAATTACGGCCAAGGACGCCTGCTCGCATTATGCGGCGCGGCTGATTGAAGGCGTGAAGATCGGGCCTTCCCCGCTCTGGCTGCAAAACCGCCTCATGGCGGCGGGCATCCGCCCGATCAGCAACATTGTCGACGTCACGAACTACGTGATGCTGGAATACGGCCAACCGCTGCATGCGTTTGACGCCGACCGTCTGGCGAACGGGCACATCGACGTCCGCTTCGCGCGCGAAGGCGAGAAGCTGGTGACGCTGGACGACGTGGAGCGGACGCTCGAGCCGCATATGCTGCTGATTACGGACGGTACGAAGCCGGTCGGACTCGCGGGCGTGATGGGCGGCGCGAATTCCGAGGTGTCGGAGGGCACGACGCGCATCCTGCTCGAATCCGCGAAGTTCGACGGCGGCACGATCCGCAAGACGTCGCGTCAGCTGGGCCTGCGTTCGGAAGCCTCGCTGCGCTTCGAGAAGGAAGTGAACCCGGAAGCGGTTATTCCGGCGTTAAACCGGGCCGCAGCGCTCATGGCCGAGCTTGCGGGCGGTCAGGTGGCCTCCGGTATCGTCGAAGCTGTGGCGCGCGAGCATCGTCCGGTGCAAATCGAAATCACGCTCGGCCGCATTAACAGTTACCTGGGGACGAGCTTGACGATGGACGAAGTGACATCGATCTTCCGACGGCTGAACTTCACGTTCGAGCCGCTGGAGCAGGACGGGCTGCTTGTTCATGTGCCGAGCCGTCGCGGAGACATTACCCGCACCGTCGATTTGATTGAAGAAGTGGCCCGTCTGCACGGGTACGACAACATCCCGACGACGCTGATGAACACGGAGACGACGCCTGGCGCCTTGACGAAAGAACAAGCGATACGCCGGACAGTCCGCCGCTTAATGACGGGCAGCGGGCTGCATGAGGCGATCACGTATTCGTTCACGCATCCGGAGCAAATCGCATCGTTCGCCGGGGCTTACCGGGATGCGCAGCCGGTGGCGCTGGCGATGCCGATGAGCGAGGAGCGCAGCGTGCTGCGCACGAGCCTTGTGCCGCATTTGATCGATGCGGCCTTGTATAACCGCAACCGGAACATCGACGACGTGGCGCTGTTTGAGATCGGACGCGTCTTCTTGAGCAGCGAGTCGTCGCTGAGCAAGCTTCCGGAAGAGAAGCTGCTGCTGTCCGCGCTGATGACCGGCAAGCGCAGCGAGCTGCATTGGACCGGAAAGCCGGGCAATGTCGACTTTTTCGACCTGAAGGGTGTGTTTGAGCGCGTTGTGTCGTACTTGGGCATCGAGGGCATTCGTTACGTCGCTGCTAAGCCGGAAGGCTTCCATCCGGGACGTACCGCTTCGATCGAAGTGGAGGAAGACGGCGTTTGCCGGGTGATCGGTACGATCGGTCAGCTTCACCCCGCGCTGCAGCAGGCCAAAGATCTCGCCGACACGTATGTGCTCGAAGTGGAGCTGGAGACGCTCGCGAAGCTGGCCGGCGAACGGTTTACGTACCGCCAACTGCCCCGGTTCCCGGCGATTACTCGCGATATGGCGCTCGTGGTGGACCGCGCTGTCGCCGTCGGCGATCTGATCGCAACGGCGCAAGCTACGGCCGGCGATTGGCTCGAATCGATTCAGGTGTTCGATATTTACACAGGCGACCGGATCGACTCGTCGAAGAAGAGCGTTGCGATATCGCTCGTCTACCGGACGCCTGAGCGGACGCTGACCGACGAGGAAGTCAGCGAGCTGCACGTCCGCGTCGTGGCGGCGCTGGAAGCTTCCTACGGCGCGGAATTGCGTAAATAACGAAGGCTGCTTTTGACCGACAAAACGTATTAACTCCTAGCAGGAAAAGCAATTCTCCGTATCGAATAATTCAGGATACGGAGAATTTTTTGTGTGAAAGGGGAACGGCTTCGTGAACGGTGAAGATAAAGTACGGATGACCGTCGACATCTATGGCTCCCAATATAAATTAGTATCCAAATCCAGCCCTTCCTATATAAAACGCGTCGTTGCCGTCGTGAACGACCAAATGCACCGCATCGCCGCCGGCAGTCCGCGTCTGGATCTGCCCAAAATCGCCGTTCTTGCGGCCGTCAATATGGCGGACGAATGGACCCGCATGCAGCAGGAGGTCGAAGCTGCGCAGGAACAGCAGCGGGAGCTTGCGAGGGTGCAGGGCGAGCTGGTGGCTTTAACGGATAAGCATGGGGAGCTTCAACAGACGGTTGACGCCGATCGCGAGCGGCTGCGGTCGTTGTCGGCGGAACGCGATGAGCTGCTTGCCGTTAAAGCGGCGTTCGAAGGGAAGCAAGTCGAGCTGCAGGGGCAGGTCGAGGAGCTGGGCGCTTTGTACGAAGTCGCTGAAACGGAGCTGACCGAGAAAACCGAGCTGCTGCGCATCCGGGAGGAACGGCTGACCCAGCTCGAAGTGCAGATGGCCGAAGCGCTGGAGCGTGCGCGCGAGTTCGAAGGACGCAGCGCGGAGCAGGCTCGCGAGACGGAGCGTCTGGGGCAGCTGCTGCAGGAAAGCGAGCGCCTGCGCGAGGAACTGCGGCTGCGTCTCGGCGAAGAGCAATCGCAGCGCAGCCGTCTGGCGGAAAGCTTGGCGGCGCTGGAGCTGGAGCATGCGGAGCAATTGCGCAAAGCGGAGCAAGCTGCGCAGCAGATCGCTGACTGCGAGCGGCAGCGCGCCGAGCTGGAGCGCCGTTTGGGTGAAGCGCAAGGAGAGCGCGAGACGCTGGCGGCGCGGCTGCGCGAGCTGGAGGAGCTTACGGCCGAGCAGTCACGCGAAGCGGAGCAGCTCGCGTTGCGGCTGCGCGAAGGCGAAGAGTCGCGTGCTGCGTTGGAGCTTCGCTTGAGCGGCTTGTCCGCTGAGCGGGAGCTTCTTGCTGAGCGCGTCGCGACGGGCGAGCGGCAGTACGCCGAGCTGAGTGAGCAGCTGGATCAGCTGCAGGAGCAGCTCGGCGGCAGGCAGCAGGAAGTGGAGCTGCAGGTGGCGCTCTATGACGAGCTGCTGGAGCAAAGCAGCTCGCGTGAAGCGGAGCTGAAAGCGCAGCTGGCCGCCTCGGAAGAGCGCGCGCGGCTTGCGCTCGAAGCGGAGGCAGCGCGCCAAGCCGAGCTGAAGCAGGAAGCGGCCGAGCAGGCAGCGGCAGCCGATGCGCGTCTGGCGGAGCGCGAAGCGGAGCTGGAGCGCCGCATCGCGGAGCTTGGACGGGAAGCGGCCGAGCAGGCAGCGGCAGCCGATGCGCGTCTGGCGGAGCGCGAAGCGGAGCTGGAGCGCCGCATCGCGGAGCTTGGACGGGAAGCGGCCGAGCAGGCAGCGGCGGCTGACGCGCGGCTGGCGGAGCGCGAAGCGGAGCTGGAGCGCCGCATTGCGGAGCTTGGACGGGAAGCGGCCGAGCAGGCGGCGGCGGCTGACGCGCGGCTGGCGGAGTGCGAAGCGGAGACCGCTCGCGCGCTCGAAGCGGCCGAGCAGCGCAGGGCAGAGGAGCTGCGCGAGCAGCAAGAGCAGCACCGCCGGCTGCAGGTGCAGCTTGGCGAGCAGCTCGAGCAATGCCGCGAGCAGCAGCAGCGTGCGGATGGGCTGCAGGCGGAGCTGGAGGCGCTGCGTTCGGCTCAGCGGGAGCAGGCGGAGGAGCTCGAGCTGCAGCTTGAGCTGTACGGCGTGCTCGAAGCCGAGCTGGCCGGTCAGCGCGAAGACAGCGTAACGCGAGAAGCGGAGCTGCGTCAGGCGCTTGAGGCGGAAGCTGCGCGCATACGGGAGCTGGCGGAAGCGGAGGCAGCGCTGCGCGCGGAGCATGCCCGCGAGCTGGAGGCGCTGGAGCAGCGCCGTGTGAGCGAGCTGGCCGAGGCGGAGGCTCGTGCGCGAGTGGAGCTGGAGGCGCGGGCGGCCCGGGCAGCGGAGCTGCAGCAGGAGCTCGCGGAGCGGGAGCAGCGCGGCCAGGAGCTGGAGCGGCAGCTCGGGCAGCAGCAGGCGTATAACCTGCAGCTGCAGGAGAGCAGCAGCCAGTGGCAGCGGCGGAGCGAAATCCAGGCGTCACAAGCGGACGAGCTGCGTACCTTGCTGCAGGGCAAGCAGGAGGAGCTTGGGCTGGTGCAGGAGCTGTATGACGAGCTCCAGAAGAAGTATCAAGAGATGGTTCAACGGCTCGCGGAGCAGGAGTCTTCGAGCACCCAAGAGAATGAACAGCTTCGAACGCGGCTTGCCGAGCTCGAGCGTCAGCTTGAAGAACGGGAACGCCGCTTGATCGACGCGCAGAAGGAAGTGTTGGGCGCCCAAGAATTCAGTCGCGCCCTGCAGGAACAATGCGCGGCCTGGGAAGCGAAGCAAAAAACGTCGCTCGAAGAGCACAACGTCCTGACTGCCCGTCTTGCCTCGCAAGCCTCGCGGATTAACGAACTGGAAGCTGCGGTTTCGCAGGCCGGTCAATTGCAGAAAGAGTTCGTCTCACAGCAGCGTGAACTTAGCTTGCAGGTGGAGCTGTACAATGAGCTGCAAGAGGAGCTGAAGCTCCAAATCGGGCAGCACCAAGCGCTGCAAGCCGAGTATGACGCGCAGCAGGAGAAGGCCGAACGGGTGTTCCGCGAGCTGGAATCGCTGAAATCGGAATACGAGAAGCTGCAGGTCGAATATAACGAGTGGATCGAACTTGTGGAGAAAGATTAGCATGCAGCCGATGAATGGCTTGGATTACGCGGTTCTGGCGGTCGTTGCCGCCGGAACCGTGCTCGGTTACGCCCGCGGTTTCGTCGGGCAACTCGTTTCGTTTGTCGGTTTGTTTCTGGCCTATGTCGCGGCGTTTGCTTTTTATGACGACACGGCCCCGTGGATTCGCAGCCTGTTGAACTTGTCGGAGCATGAGACGTACCGCAAGTACGCGTTTTTGGCGGAAGGCCTGCATCTCGATACGTATGTCTACAACGCGCTGGCTTTCGGCATTCTGCTGTTTGGCGTCAAGCTCGGCTTCAGCGTAGCCGGAAGGCTGCTGAACTGGCTGGCCGCCGCACCGGGCATCAAGACGGTAAACAAGTGGAGCGGCGCCGCGCTCGGGTTCGTGGAAGCGGGGCTGATCGCGTTGATCGCCGTACACGTCATGACGGTCTTTCCTAACGATACGGCGCAGCGCTTGCTCCAAACGTCGATGACAGCCCCGTATATGTTGGAGCATACGCCCGTCGTGACCGACAAGCTGCAGGAAATGTGGGAGAACCGCTCGGAGCGGGTGAAAGCGTAACTTGTACAGCGCTTGCCATGCCGCTGCGACCTGCATCTATGAGATGTCCGACGTTCGCCCACAGGCCATCATGCAAAATAGGTTTGACGAGCGGCGTATATTTTCGAGATGAACGGTTCATATTAGACTTCGACGGTGAAAGCGAGAGAGGTGTGGTTCCGTTGGAGGTTCTAACGAGCAATGCCGGGGAAGTTGTTGTTGAATCCGACTAGAAGCGAGGGGATGTGCCGCAGAGACGTTATTGTAGTATCCGTACTGCATAGTGTTCAATGAGGGTAGACCCGAGATTCATAAGGTTCAGAGCAGTGACCAAATTGTGTTCACCGTCAGGGACTCCGCAAGGAGTCCTTTTTGGCATACTTTCCAAAAATAGCGGAACACGGGTACCTTGATTCTCAACTTTCAGCACCCATTCGGGCAAAAGCGGAACTGTGGTCTCTTATACGGGGGAATTTCGCTACAAACGCTGCAGAGAGGTGAAAATGCGACCGCAGCCGCCCCAAGTTCCGCTATTATACCAAACGCCAAAACAAAAACGTGGATAACGCATCTGGTTCCGCGATCGCGGCCCTGTCATCGCGTCCCGCCGCTGCGGCCACCGAGCCAGCCTTCTCGCCTTCGCGTTCCGCCTTCGGCTCCCCGCTTTCGCGCTATGCGCCTTATTCCAACACCGTTCCCGCTTCGACCAGCCTCCCGGTGAAGCCGGGGTTGCTTAGCGCAGCCAGAGCAGCGATATCCGGGGCGACGAGGTGCGGGTCTTTACCGGTGGCGTGCATTTCGGACTTGATCGTGCCTGGATTGAACAGGTTCGCCAGAATCCGGTAGCTGCTTTCTTCCTCGGCCGTTGTCCGGGTCAGCGACTCGAGCCCGGCTTTGCTGGCGCTGTATGCGGCGAAGCCGCCCGCTCCGTTGGTAGCGAGCGAAGAGGTGATGTTGATGATGTGCCCGCCTTTTTGCTTGCGCATCGTCGGCAGCACGGCGCGCGTCATCAGGAAGGCTCCGGTGAGGTTGACGCTGATCTGTTCGTTCCAAGCCGAGAGCTCCGTATCAATCACTTGTCCGGTTTCGTAAACGGCGGCGTTATTAATCAGAATATGAATCGTACCGAATCGTTCCACGGCTGTGCGAACAAGCCTATTTACATCGGCTTCTTGGCTGACGTCGGCCTGTACGGCCAAGGCCGAGCCGCCGCTGGCTGCAATTTCGGCGGCGACCGCTTCGATTTTACCGAGTCGCCGGCCGCACAATACGACGGTAACGCCCGCGGCCGCCAACGTTATCGCCGTAGCCCGTCCAAGTCCTGTTCCTGCTCCTGTAACAATCGCCGTTTTTCCCTTCAAGCTTGCCAAATTTACCATCCTGTCCGCTCCTTTGCCGATTTTTTATTATTATAACAGCCGCTGGTACAGAGGGGAAATTATATTTCCTGATAAATCGCATAAGGAAAAGTTACTTCATAAAAAAAGCGTCCCTTTCGAGAAAGGACGCTTCTGCGGTATATTCGATTTATTCGACGATCAATTTTGATTTCATGGAGATGTGGCCCTGCCCGCAAGGAACGGTGCAAATAATATCATAGGTGCCGGCTTTGTCGGCCTTCACGGTAGCCGTCTTCGACCCGTTATCCAGCTTCACATTCAAACCGTTGATCGAGATGCCGTGCATGCCTTCTTTGTTTTCCAGCGTAAAGGTGACGTCTTGGCCTTGTTTCACCTTGTATTCCTTCTGATCGAATTGGAAATTGGTGGCGACCAGCTTCACTTGCTGAGCCGAGGAGCTTGAGCTGGAAGCTCCTGTCGAAGCTGGCGGCTGCTCTGCCGCTTTAGGGGCTTCCTTCGCCCCGCATGCCGCTAAGGAAAGCATAAGGGCGAATGCCGCTAACGTTACGATCCATTTATTCATATTCATCTTGATTCTCATTTGTAATCCCTCCGTCTCATTTACATGTCCGGGCATTGCTGCATCCCGTAAAGTAAGTGTAACTCGAAGAGGGACTTTTGGCTGTGTCGGGCGGGTGACAACAATATGAACAGATCGTGAAGTAGCCCGGGCAAGTGAAAAACCCAGCCGCACCGCGGGAAACGGTTCGTTCGCGGCTGGGATGAACCGTGGTTGTTTGTTGTTACTTGGCGTCTTCCCGTCCTGAAATGCCATGTTCGAACGGCGTTTTGACCGGAATGAACAAATCGATAATCCCGACCACAAGGGCGGCCAGAATCGCGCCGACAATGCTTGTCGAAACGCCGCCGACAATAAACTGGGCGAGCCAAATGACGAGTGCGCTCACGAGAAAACCGACGATACCCCGGCCGAACGGCGTAATTCGCTTGCCGAACACGCCTTCGATAACCCAGGCGGCGACAGCGATGACCAGGGCCAAGAAGAACGCGCTCCAGAATCCTCCGACAGTGAAGCCGGGAACGATCCAGCTTACTACGAGCAGCATAAGAGCGGAGACAATAAATCGGACTAGATGACCTAACAGATACATCAGACTCATTCCTCCTTAGCGGAACTTATTGTGCAGCATGCTCATCCGGTGCAACATTTAGGGTTGCCTTGAACCCCGGCCGGTATGAATGGAAGGTGAAGGGAAAATCATTCGCTTTGGTTCCGCAAGTTGGATATAATAGCAGGTGTAAATGGTTAAGCCAGAAAGGCAGGGACCCATGGGGAAACTGATGAAACCTACGAAATCGTATAATGAAAAAATATTGAATACGCTGGACTATCACTCCGTCTTGGAACGGTGCGCCAACCATGCTTCAACCTCGCTCGGACAAGAACGGGTGCTGGAGACGGTGCCTAGCGGACTGTTTTCCGAGGTGAAAAAAAGGCTTCAAGCGACCGACGAAGCGGTCAATGCCGACCGTCTCAAGGGCGCGGCGCCGTTCGGCGGTATTCGGAATATTCGGAACGCCTTGCATCGCGCGCGCATCGGCGGCGTTCTGAACCCGTCGGAGCTGCTCGACGTCGCGATGACGAGTCAGGGCGGCAGGCGGCTGGGACGCTTCTTAAGCGACGTAAACGACGATTACGCGATCCCGTCATTAATGGAGCTTATTGGACAGCTAACCGATCATAAGCCGATGGAAGACCGCATCCGCCAATGTATCGACGAGAATGCGAACGTGGTCGATAGCGCAAGTCCGGAGCTGGCGCGGATCCGTCATGAGCTGCGGGGCAGCGAATCGAAGGCGCGGGAGCGTCTGGAGCAGATGGTGCGTACCCCCTCGATTCAAAAAATGCTGCAGGACAACCTGGTCACGATCCGCAATGACCGGTATGTCATCCCGGTGAAGCAGGAATACCGCAGTCATTTTGGCGGAATGATCCATGATCAGTCGGCGTCGGGCGCCACGTTGTTTATTGAGCCGGAAGCCGTCGTACAGATGAATAACCGCGTCCGCGAGCTGAAGCTCAAGGAAGAAATCGAAGTCGAAAAAATATTGCGCATGCTGACGGTGCTCGTCGCCGAAGCCGCGGATACGCTGCTCGTCAATGTCGAGGCGCTGGCCGAGCTCGATTTTATTTTCGCCAAAGCGGGACTCGCCCGGGAGATGAAAGCGACGCTGCCGATTTTGAACGACCGCGGCTTCATCAAGCTGAAGCGCGGCCGGCACCCGCTCATCGCGAGCGAGCAAGTCGTACCGATCGACGTGGAAATCGGCAATAAATATTCTTCCATCATCGTTACCGGCCCGAATACAGGCGGTAAGACCGTCTCGTTGAAAACGGTCGGTCTGCTGTCGCTGATGGCGATGTCGGGACTGTTCGTTCCGGCCGAAGAGGGCAGTCAATTGTGCGTCTTCGACGCCATTTACGCCGATATTGGCGACGAGCAAAGCATCGAGCAAAACCTCAGTACGTTCTCCAGCCACATGACGAATATTATCCGGATTCTGAAAGAAATGACGCCAAAAAGCCTGGTGCTCCTCGACGAGCTCGGCGCCGGCACGGATCCTGCGGAAGGCTCTGCCCTCGCCATCTCGATTCTTGATTTCATGCACCGGATGGGCTGCCGGATTATCGCCACGACGCATTACAGCGAGTTGAAGGCGTACGCGTACGACCGTCCAGGCGTCATTAACGCCAGCATGGAGTTCGACGTGCAGACGCTGCGGCCGACTTACCGGCTGCTGATCGGCGTGCCCGGACGAAGCAACGCGTTCGCGATTGCCGAGCGGCTTGGCCTGCCGCGCGCCATCATCGAGAGCGCCCGCGGTCAAGTGGGCGAGGAAGAGCAGCGGGTTGAATCGATGATTGCCACGCTCGAGGAGAACACGCTGCAGGCTGAAGCCGAGCGGACGACGGCGGCACAGCTGCGCAACGAAGTCGAGACGCTCCGCGAGGAGCTGAAGCGCGAACGGCAGAAGTTTGAAGAACAGCGCGACAAGATGCTCGAGCGCGCCGAACGCGAAGCGCGGGAGGCGGTAGCTAAAGCCCGGCGCGAAGCCGAGGAAGTCATTGCCGAGCTGCGCCGCCTGCAGCGCGAGGAGGCCGGGGGCGTTAAGGATCACAAGATCAGCGAGCTGAAGCGTAAAATGAACGACGCCGTGCCGGAGTTGAAGGCCAAACACGCGGTCAAATCGGCGAAGAAGAAGCCGGATCGCCTGGAGCCGGGCGACGAGGTGCTCGTGACCACGGTCGGGCAGAAGGGTCATGTCGTCGAGATCGTGGGCGAGCATGAGGTTTCGGTACAGCTCGGCATTCTCAAGCTGAAGGTGAATAAAGCTGACGTTGAGCTGATTAAAGCGGCTTCCGCGCAGCCGAAGCCCCAGCAGCCGAAGGCAACGTCAAGCCTGAAGCGGACGCGCGACGACAACGCGAAGATGGAGCTTGATCTGCGGGGCGCGAATGTCGAGGAGGCGATTGTGGAAATCGACAGATTTCTCGACGAATCGTATTTGGCGAATTTCGGCCAGGTCTATATCATTCACGGCAAAGGAACCGGCGTTCTGCGTTCCGGGGTGCAAGAATATTTACGCAAGCACAAGCATGTGAAAAGCTACCGCATGGGCAATTACAATGAGGGCGGGGCCGGAGTAACCGTTGCCGAACTGAAATAGTCCCGAGTCGAACGCGCATATCGAATTTTTTCTGCGATCCTCTGAAACGAAAAGCCTCTTGCTTTCGTAATAAAGAAGTGTAAACATCGATGTTCAGGTTGAAGGGTCTGCAGGCTTGTCTTCCACATAAATAATAATTTGAGAGGATGTTAGGTAAAGATGGGGATTTTTAAACGATTGCGCGATTTGACGATGGCTTCGATTAACGACTTGCTTGACAAGGCCGAAGATCCGGTGAAAATGCTGAACCAGTTCCTCCGCGATATGGAAGAGGACATCCTCGAGGCGGAAACCGCAGTCGCGAAGCAAATCGCGATTGAGAAAAAGTTCAAGCAGCAGTATGAGGAAGCGCTGGAAATGGTGCAAAAGCGCGAAGAGCAGGCGCTCAAGGCGCTTGAATCCGGCAACGAAGATTTGGCCCGCCGCGCGCTTCAGGACAAGAAGGAGCATCAGGCGCGTTACGACGAAATGAAAGCGCAGTTCGATACGGCCAAAGCGAATGCAGATCGCCTTCGCGGCCAGCTGGCCGAAATGAAAGATGAATTCGGCAAGTTGAAGAGCAAGAAGGAAGTGCTGGTGGCCCGGGCGGAAGCGGCTAAAGCGCAGAAGCAAATCAACCAGGCGATGTCCGGCTTCGGTACCGATAATGCGGCCAAAGGCTTCGACCGTATGAGCGAGAAGGTGCTTCAGCTTGAAGCGGAAGCCGAAGCGAGCAATGAGCTGCGCGGCAAAAACAAAAGCTTGGACGACGAGCTTGATGCGCTTGGCAAGAACGACGGCGTCGAAGACGAGTTAGCCGCTTTGCGTGCCAAACTGGCTGCCAAGAAACAATCGGAATAAGACGATATGGACGAGACTGAAGGTTAATCGCCTTCAGTCTCTTCGGCTGTTCTCGGATGTGAGCAACCATATGCAGGGAGAGGCAGGGGCAATCGATCATGATGAATGAAGAGGTGGATCGTTTGATGGGAAATCCGTATGTGGAAACCTTGGCGTTTTTTTCGGTCGCCGTATTGGCGCTCGTCGTCTTCTTGGCGGTTTTCGAGTTGGTTACGAAATACAAGGATTGGGAAGAAATCAAGAACGGCAATGTGGCGGTTGCGATGGCGACGGGCGGTAAAATTTTCGGCATATGCAACTTGTTCCGGTTTGCGATTCTTAACAACGATTCCGTACTGCACTCGCTGATTTGGGCGGGATACGGTTTTGTATTGCTGCTTGCAGCCTATTTTATTTTTGAGTTTTTGACGCCCTACTTCAAAATCGACGAACAAATCCAAAAGGATAATCGCGCGGTCGGCTTTCTCTCGATGATTCTTTCCATCTCGCTCTCGTATGTGATCGGCGCGAGCGTGACCTAAGGGCACCGGCTTGCAGACACCGTAGAAGATGAACAAGCCCTGAGGGAGAGGTGCGGAGATTGAAGTATTTATGGGGGACCTTGTTTGCGCTTGCGCTTGTGTTTTTGGGCGCGGGCGTTTACTATTTTATTAAATATGCATGAAGAGAGTGGCCCGGCGATATGGAGCATGGACCCGAGGCCGGTCACCCGAGGAGGTATGACGATTGTCGCAAGCGGAAGATTTGTTTTGCCCTTGGTGCCAAACCGAAATTGTATGGGATCCCGAGATCGGACCGGAGACTTCGTGTCCGCATTGCTATAATGACTTGGGCGATTACCGCAGCATTCAATTAACGGTCAAGCAGACAGGACAATCGATCCAGTTTGACGAGGATGAAGACGAAGAATACGACGATATGGACGAGGCCGAGCTGGAAGCCATGGACGACGAATATGAGGAAGGCGTGCAGCGGCTGCTGGACCATCAAGAGGAAGCGCCCGAGTGCACGTCCTGTCAAAGCTTTATGCTGCTCGCGGGCACCCGGACGTCGCCGGATTCGTTCGTACCGTTCGTTCATCAGGCGATCAAGAAACCGCTGCTTTCCGCTTCGCATGCGAGCCAGGTATACGTTTGCCCGTCATGCTTCAAGGTTGAGCATGTATTGGCGGAGAAGGATCGCGTGGCGATGATCGAGCTGCTCAAGCAGCACGGGAAGGCGTAAATTCGATAGCAACGATGTACAAAAAAAGGGAATCCGAAGCTGGGCCGCCGGCGGAGGATTTCTTTTTTTGCTTCAGGTCATGCTTTCCGGCCGATTGGGGAAGCTAAAGCTTACACACTCCAAAGAGAGGGTGAGGGCATGTACACCGGATCGAAACATGATTCGCACCATGGCAGGACGGGCTTGCTGCAAGACGGGAAAGACCGGCACGAATGGCGTGAGGTGCGGGGGGAACATGAAGAGGAAGGAAAGCGGGGCGGCCGCAAATCCGTCCTGAAGAAAGGCGAGCCGCTCTCCGCACAGTCCAGACTGCTGCTTGCGGTAAGCGGTTTTTTTGCGGCAGGCAACGCTTTATCCGGGACGTTCGTTAACGTGTACTTGTGGAAGGCGAAGCAAGATTTCACGCTGATCGGTTGGTTTACGCTGATTCATCATTTGACGATGGCGCTGACGTTCTGGATCTCGGGTAAATGGGTGAAGGAACATAACAAGATGAATTGTCTGCGTGCCGGCGTGGCGGTTTCCGCGCTGTTCTACTTGATTGTGCTGTGGTTCGGCGAAAGCGCAGCTGAATATTTCGTGCTGCTCGGCGTAACGCAGGGGCTCGCCGCGGGCTTTTTTTGGCTTGCGTTCAATGTCGTTTATTTCGAAGTGACGGATCCCGACAGTCGTGACCGGTTCAACGGCTGGGTCGGCCTCATCGGGTCGGGCGTCGGGATGATTGCCCCGTGGCTTTCCGGTATGTTGATCGTACGCATGGGCGCCGTCAGCGGATACCGGTTTATTTTTACGCTGTCGCTGGTCGTCTTTGTCGTCGGCGTGATCGTCAGCTTTTTTCTGAAAAAGCGGAAGACGACCGGCACTTATGAATGGATGCTGACATGGCGATGTTTAAGGCAAAAGGATACCGCATGGCGCACGGTCAGCGCCGCGCTTGTCGCTCAAGGCTGCCGCGAGGGCGTGTTCGGCTTCATGATTGCGCTGCTCGTGTATGTGCATACGGGCAACGAGATGAAGCTCGGCAATTTCGCGCTCATTTCCTCGGCCGTCTCGCTGGTGTTCTTCATGCTGGCAGGGCGTCTGTTGAAGCCAAGATTTCGGCGAATGGCCATGCTGATCGGCGTTGTGATGCTGGTTCTGATCATTTTGCCTTTCTTCTGGAAGGTAAGCTTCACGACGCTGCTGATTTTTGGAATAGGGGCCGCGATTTTCTATCCGCTGTACAGCATCCCTATGACGACCATCGTCTTCGATTTAATCGGCAAAGAAGAGGAGAGCGCGAAGCTTCGCGAGGAGTACATCGTTATGCGCGAGCTGGCGCTGAATGCGGGAAGGCTGCTCGGCACAGCCGTGTTCATCGCCGTCATTTCCTTCGCGAGCTCTCCTGCGGTGATGAACTGGCTGCTGCTCGGCATCGGCAGCTCGCCGCTGGCCGCCTATTACTTCATGCGCAAGGCGCATGCCGCGTGATGGCGGGCCAGACAAACGGCCGACTTGACCTCGGGCGGTCCGGGTCTTTACAATTAAGGCCATAGGCCCGGGTGTTCGCACCCGGCGCAAGCGGAAGTAAAGGAGCGGCGCGGTATGACGAAGCGAACAAGAATGGTAAACAGCATCACCGAGCTGATCGGGGACACTCCCGCAGTTCGGATTCGGCGGCTGGCAGGCGAAGACGATGCCGAATTGTATGTAAAGCTTGAATATTTCAATCCCAGCGGCAGCGTGAAGGACCGGGCCGCTTATAATTTGATTATACAAGCTGAGAAGGACGGGCGTCTGAAGCCGGGGGCTACGATTATCGAGCCGACGAGCGGGAACACGGGGATCGGACTGGCGATGAATGCGGCGGCCAAAGGGTACCGGGCGATATTGATCATGCCGGATAATATGTCGAAGGAGCGGATTAATATTCTGAAAGCCTATGGGGCCGAAGTTGTGCTCACGCCAGCCGAGGAGCGCATGCCAGGGGCTATCCGGAAGGCCGAGGAGCTTCGCGGGCAAATCCCCGACAGCTTCATTCCGCAGCAGTTTGAAAACCCCGCGAACCCGGACATCCACCGGGTGACGACGGCGCTCGAAATTCTCGAGCAGATGGAAGGGCGTCTCGATGCGTTCGTCGCCACTTCGGGAACGGGAGGCACGATTACCGGTACGGGTGAAGCGCTTCGCAAGGAGCTGCCGGACATCCAGATTTATGTCGTCGAGCCTAAGGGCTCGCCGGTGCTGTCCGGAGGCAAGCCGGGGCCGCACAAGCTGGTCGGGACGAGCCCGGGCTTTGTTCCGGCGATCTTGAATACGAGCGTATACGACGAGATTGTGCAAGTATCCGACGAGGACGCGCTGCATACGATGCGCGAGCTCGCCAGGCGCGAGGGCATTCTTGTCGGGCCGTCGGCAGGGGCGTCGGTGTGGACCGGGTTGCAGGTGGCGCGCAGGCTTGGAGCCGGCAAACGGGTGTTATGCATAGCTCCTGATACGGGCGAACGCTATTTAAGCATGGATATTTTTTAAACGAATACAAAGATACTCGGCTAAGAAGCCGGGTATTTTTCATTCAGATAGTTTGCATATTTATTCAATAATGTGTATAATAATCAATATAAAGCAGGTGGATGTTACGGTCCTGAATCAGGGGAGGAGAATCGCGAAATGAAAATCGCGCTGCATAACGAGCTTCCGGGTGAAGCGCAATTTCGTCAATGGATCGACTCTATGGCGGGAGAAGCCGACGGCTTTCCGGTCTTCGAATATGAAACGATATGTCAAAGCGGGCGTATTATCGCCGCTTATGATCAAGAACGATTAGTTGGCCTCGGCCGGCTGTCGGACAATAACGCCGCTTCGCAGATGGAATTTTCCATATTGCCGGAGTACCGTAACCGGGAGATTGAAATGTATATGCGTAAGCTGCTGCCCGTTGCATCGTCGAAGTCGTCCGTTCATTCATAGCGGCCAAGCCCGCCAATCCTACCAGTGCCCATATCAGGTGTCCAGCGGAATGAAGCTGAACGCCTTTTTTTTGCGCCCGGAACCTCGAAGAGGAATCACCTATTTTTGCTTTGCCAAGCGGGTGCGATAGGTGTAATATGAAGAAATAGTTTCTTGTTTAAACAGGAGGATGAGTCCATGGAACAATTCAAAATGAAAATCATTGAGCTGCTGAAGGAAGACGCTCGCCGCACACCAGCCCTGATCGCGACTATGCTTGCGGCACCGGAGGCGGAAGTGGCGGAGGCGATCCGCGAGCTCGAGGAAGCGAACGTTATCGTAAAATACGCGACGGTCGTGAATTGGGCCAAAGTGGATAGCGAGAAAGTCACCGCTTTAATCGAAGTGCAGATTACACCTGAACGCGGCCGCGGTTTCGATGCCATAGCGGAGCGTATTAACTTATATCCGGAAGTGAAGTCGGTTTACTTGATGTCGGGAGCGTACGATTTGCTTGTTGAAATTGAAGGCAAGACGCTCAAGGAAGTCGCGTCGTTCGTATCGAACAAGTTGTCCCCGATCGATCGCGTGCTGTCGACGAAGACGCATTTTATTTTGAAAAAGTATAAACAGGACGGGATTTCGTTCGAGGATCATCAGGACGACAGCCGTCTGCTAATCTCACCGTAAAGGACGTCGTGAACGATGATAGAACAACAAAGTCAAAGTCAAACCAAGAAATCGATGTCGAGCTATATTGCTCCGCTTGTACGCGAAATTCCGCCTTCGGGGATCCGCAAGTTTTTCGATCTGACTGTCGGCAGTAAAGATATCATCTCCCTTGGCGTCGGCGAACCGGACTTTAGCACGCCTTGGCACGTCAGAGAAGCATGCGTCTATGCGCTGGAGAGGGGAAACACCAAATATACGCCGAATTCCGGCTTGCCGGAGCTGCGCGAAGCTATCGCCGAATACTTGTACGATTCGTTCCAGGTCCCTTACGAACCGACGGACGAGGTGCTCGTTACGGTCGGCGGCAGCGAAGCGATCGACCTGGCGCTTCGCGTGTTGGTTACGCCGGGCGACGAGATTCTGATCCCGGAGCCTTGTTATATTTCGTATAGCCCGATTACGAAAATCGGCGGCGGCATTCCCGTAGGGATCGAGACGTTCGCCAAAGATCAGTTCAAGCTGACGCCTGAAGCATTGAAAGCGGCCATCACGCCTCGCTCTAAAGTGCTGATTTTGTGCTACCCCAGCAATCCGACGGGAGGCATCATGACCTATGAGGATTGGCTGCCTATCGCCAAAATCGTCGAGGAGCACGATCTTATCGTCATCTCGGACGAAATATACGCCGAGCTGACGTATGAGAAAAAGCACGTCAGCTTCGCCTCCATACCCGGCATGCGCGACCGGACGATTCTGGTTAGCGGGTTCTCCAAGGCTTTCGCCATGACCGGATGGCGGATGGGGTATGCTTGCGGACACCGCGATTTGATTGCGGCCATGCTGAAAATCCATCAATACACCGTCATGTGCGCGCCGTCAATGGGCCAAGTGGCGGCCATCGAAGCGCTTCGGCACGGGCTGGAGGAGAAGGACCGGATGGTGGAGTCGTACAATCAGCGCAGGCGGTTAGTTGTGCATGGTTTCAGCCAGATCGGTTTGCCGTGCCATGAGCCGCAAGGAGCGTTTTATGCGTTTCCTTCGATTCAAGCGACCGGCCTTACCTCGGAGGAATTTGCGCAGCGCCTTTTATTCGAGGGGAAGGTCGCGGCGGTGCCCGGATCTGCGTTCGGACTGGGCGGCGAAGGTTTTTTACGCTGTTCCTACGCCTATTCGGTCAGTCAATTGACGGAAGCGATCGATCGAATAGGAAATTTCATGAAAAAGTTGTAGGTTCGACAAAAATAGTCATTTTCAAGTTTCTCCAAAACTGGTATGTTAGATGTATGGAAGTTTCATAGATAAATCCTTTATGAAGCTGTTATCCATAGGTCTAAAGATCGGGAACGGGAGGGATGAACGATGGCATTTCCGGAATATCGGCTTCGGCAGTATTTGAACGTCGTATGGATTCAAGAGAACGATCGCAATGCCAAGTGGATTTTTGGTAAACGGAAAACAAACTCATCCGCAACGTCTTTAGAAGATGAAATTTACCGTCTGCGACAAGAGCTGGAATCGTTAGTCCAAAGCGGGAATACGTTAACTTCCCCTCGAGTCGTCGAGATTAGCATGGAACTGGACATTAAAATTAATGAATATATGAATCGTCATCGTGGAAGCCGTTCCTGAACGGCTTCTTTTCGTTATTCCTTATATTTTGATACAAGCCTTTCGGGTATGGTAAGATAGGTCGATAGAGACCTAGCAGATGAATGTTTTGATGCAACGCGGCAAATGGGAGGAAAAGGATTTGAGGAAAGGAAGCTGGCTGGTCATCGCGTTGGTCCTTATGCTTCTGGCCGGATGCGGCGGCGGAGGAACGAAAGCGGACGTGCCGATTTTTATCATGTCATCGACAAGCATGCCGGGCGGTGCGGCGGAGAAGCTTGAAGCGGCCCTTGTGTCTAAAGTGGGAGAAGCCCCAACGGTGGCAGTCGCGGTCTCCCCGATGTTTTCGCTCGAGAAGATGATCATTGAGGTTGCGGCGGCCGGTAACGGTATTCTCATCCTTCCCGGCGATCAATTCCGGGGCTTGGGTAAGCAGGGTGGATACGTGCCGCTCGACGAATTGGCGAAGGCGGAAGACTTCCCGGACGGAGTGCTGGAACTGCCGGTGGACGGGAATCCGGACGGCAAGCTCGAAAAGCACTTATTCGGCATCCCGGTCGAGAAGACGACATGGTTCGCCGATCTGGGCCTGGGCGGCCAAGACTTGTACGCGTTCATTCCGCAAAATGCGCCGGATATTGAAAAAGCGAAGCAAGTGATGAAGCACATTGCGCAAAAATAGCCGTTGTCCTGAACGATTGGGCAATAAGCGGCGTTGTTCTAAATAAAGGTTCGGGTGCCTGCGGGCGGCGAAAGCCGCTGGTTCGCAGGTTAAAAGGGAAGCCGGTGCGATTCCGGCGCGGTCCCGCCACTGTAACCGGGCGATAAGCTCTCTCTGATAGCCACTTGCCGGCAATTGCCGGTTGGGAAGGCGAGAAAGCGCCGAAAGGAGCCCGGAAGCCAGGAAACCTGCCCGAACTTCATACGCTTGTTCCTTTCGCGGAAAAGGAGCGCAGCGGCGGTTTGCTCCGGCCCCAGGTCTTTACGACCCGGGATCGGGTCTGAAACATGCCCTCTGCTCCGGATTCGCGTCCGCAGGCGGAGGTTTTTTTGTATGTTCAGTCAAGGGAACGTTCTAGCCAATGATGAATGAAGGAGAGAAAAGATGATGAATACCAGCACGAAACGACACTTGCGAAAGCTGACGACGGCCGTCGTCAGCTTAGCGCTTGCGGCCGCATTGGCTGCTTGCGGCAGTAAGGCGACCGCGCCGAACCAAGGTCAGCTCGTCGACCCGCCGAAAGCGCAGAGCAGCCAGCAGGAAGGAACGGAGCAAGCGAAGCGGACGACATACCCGCTGAAGGTGCAGGATGCGACAGGCAAGGAATTCGTGTTTGAGAAAGCGCCGGAGCGGATCGCTTCGACGTCACCGAGCGAAACGGAGATCTTGTTTGCGCTCGGACTCGGGAGTAAAATCGTCGGCGTCTCGGATTATTGCGATTACCCGGCGGAAGCTGCGACGAAGCCGAAGCTCGGCAGCATCACGAAGCCGAACGAAGAAGCGCTGATCGGAGCGGGCGCCGATTTTGTTCTGACCGGCGTTTCCATGAAAGCGCCGACGGTGGACAAGCTGCGCGAGCTGAAGATCAATCTGTATCAGGTACAGCCGAAAACGATGGACGACGTCCTGGCGAACATTGAGAGAATGGGCGAAATTTTCGATCGCCAAGAAGAAGCCCGGAAGCTCGTCGAGCAAATGAAAGCGGATCGGCAAAGCGTGGTCGACGCTGTAAAATCAGTAAAGCCGGAGCAGAGGAAAAAAGTGTTCATCGAATTTTCCCCGGGCTATACCGTCGGTTCGGGCGAGTTTTTGAGCGAACTGATCGAGACGGCAGGCGGGATCAACGTATACGCATCGGAGAAAGGGTACGTCAAGCTGAGCGAAGAGAAAGTCATCGCCGCAAACCCGCAGGTCATTTTGTATCCGAAAAATTTGATCGACGACAAGTCGAAAAAAACGCTCGACCAAATCATTCGCGAGCGCAGCGGCTGGGATCAGCTCGAAGCGGTGAAAGGAAACAAGCTGGCCGGCATCGATAAAGATACGACAAGCCGTCCGGGTCCGCGAATTACGGAAGGCTTGAAGGAAATCGCCAAAGGGATTTATCCGGAACTGGTGAACTAATGAAGCGGAAGCTGATGCTATGGGGCGGACCTTGCCTTGTCTTGCTTCTGTTAGCCGCAACCGTCTCATTATCGGTCGGCTCGGTGCAGGTGCCTTTCGTGCACGTCTGGAAAATATTGCTGCATCACCTGCCTGGCATGGAGGGGCGCTTAACGGTAGATTGGCAAACGTCTTCGGAGCAAATCGTGTGGAAGGTCAGGCTGCCTCGCGTCGTGCTCGGGATGCTCGTCGGAGCGGCCTTGGGACTGGCTGGCGCCGCTTTCCAAGGGGTGCTGCGCAATCCGCTGGCCGATCCGTACACGCTCGGCGTTTCCTCGGGCGCGTCGGTCGGCGCTTCCTTTCTTATCTTATTCGGCTTGCAGTATGTATTCGGCGAATGGAGCGTTCCGGCGGTCGCCTTCGGTACAGGAACGCTAACGCTTGCGGTCGTGCTGATGCTGGCGAGAGCGGACGGCAAGCTGCGGATCGAAACGGTGATTTTATCGGGTGTGGTGATGCAGGCGTTTTTGTCGGCCCTAGTCTCGCTGATGGTCTCGATGTCGAAGCAGGTCATCAATGAAATTATATTCTGGCTGATGGGCAGCTTGGCGCTTCGCGGTTGGTCGTATACGTTGATATTGCTGCCTTACCTGGTAATTGGCGTAGCGGTGCTGACCGGTTACGGCCGGGCCATGAACGTATTCGCGCTAGGCGAGCGGCAAGCGGCATACTTAGGCGTCAACATCGAGCGCACCAAGCTGATCGTATTGATCGCTTCCACGTTAATTACGGCGGCGGCCGTATCCGTCTCCGGCGTGATCGCGTTCGTCGGACTGCTCGTGCCGCACTTGCTGCGGCTGATCGCCGGGCCGGATTACCGCCTGCTGCTGCCGTTATCGGTGATAGGCGGCGCCATCTACGTGCTGCTCGCGGATACGCTTGCGCGCACGCTGCTTAGTCCGACGGAGATTCCGCTAGGCGTGGTGACCGCATTCATGGGCGCGCCGTTCTTCGCTTATTTGTTGCGACGACGAAAGCGCATCATTCGGGACCAAGCGGTGTGAGCGCAGCAGGGAAACGGTAAGGGGACGCTAGGAAACGAAGGAGGAGGCTGGACGGCGGTTAGGCGGAGATTGGCGAATGCGGCGAAGGGGGACTTGCCATGATCGAGGTTGCGATGGAACGGGTGGTGAAGCGGTACGGCGCGCGGACAGTTCTGAACGGCATCGACTTTCAGGTGGAGCCGGGGGAATGGTTTGGCATTCTCGGTCCGAACGGCGGCGGCAAATCGACGCTGCTGCAGGCTATGGCCGGCGTCGAGCCGATAGACGGCGGGACGGTGAAGCTTTCGGGCAAGCCGGTCGGCGAGTACTCGCGTAAAGCGCTGGCCCGGCAGGTCGCGGTGCTGCAGCAGGATGCGCTGCCGCCGGTTGGCTTCACGGTGCAGGAAGTGGTGGAGATGGGCCGTTACCCGTATCAGAACTGGTTCGGCGATGAAGCGGAAGACGCCGCCGCCTTGGTCGACCGCGTCATTCGCTGGCTCAAGCTCGAGCCGCTGCGGGAACGCCCGGTCGACGCGCTGAGCGGCGGAGAACGCCAGCGTGTCGCGCTCGGCAAGGCGATGGCGCAGCAGCCGAAGCTGCTGCTGCTGGACGAGCCGACGACGTTCCTCGATATCGGCTTCCAGCTCGAGATGATGGATAGGATTCGCCTGTGGCAGAAGGAGTGCGGCATGACGGTCGTCTCGGTGCTTCACGATCTGAACTTGGCCGCGCAATATTGTGACCGGCTGCTGCTGCTGCACGAAGGCGTCATTGCCGGGATTGGCGGAGCGGGGGATGTGCTGCAGGAGGATTTGCTCGAAAGGGTATACGGTACGCGGCCGTTCGTGGTGTCTCATCCCGAACGGAGCGTCCCGCAAATTTTATTGGCAGGGGGCGTTCATGATGAATAACGACAGGTGGAAGGACTTCGTTTCCGGTATTGAGCCTATAAATGACGGCAAGTGGGCGGAAGCCGCAGCGCGGCTGGATCGGCTGACGAAGCCGCCGGGCAGCTTAGGCCGGCTTGAGGATATGGCGAAGCAGCTTGCCGGGATTACGGGGCAGTTGTACCCGGATTTGTCGCGTAAAGCGGTCATTGTGATGGCCGGCGACCACGGCGTGTGCGAGGAGGGCGTGAGCGCCTTCCCGTCGGAAGTGACGCCGCAGATGGTATTGAACTTCTTGAACGGCGGTGCGGCCGTCAACGTGCTGGCACGCCAGGTCGGAGCCGATGTCGTTTGCGTGGACGTCGGCGTGAATGCCGACTTGAGCCATCCGTCGCTCGTCTCGCGCAAGGTGCGCAAAGGAACGGCCAACATGGCGCAGGGCCCGGCGATGACGCGTGAAGAAGCGATTGCGGCGATTGCCGCCGGCTTCGACTTGACCGGCGAGCTGGCCGCGCGCGGTTACCGGCTGTTCGCGGCGGGCGAGATGGGCATCGGCAACACGACGGCCAGCTCGGCGATTTTATCCGTGCTCGGCGCGACCGACACGGTGCAAGCGACAGGGCGCGGGACCGGCATTGACGACGTGCGGCTGGCGCATAAGCAGGACGTCATTCGCCGGGCGATCGAGCGGAATCGGCCGAATGCCGACGATCCGATCGACGTGCTGGCGAAGGTGGGCGGGCTGGAGATCGCCGGGCTTGTCGGCGTCATTCTCGGGGCCGCCCGGCATCGCTGCCCGGTCGTGATCGACGGCTTCATCTCGTCGGCGGCTGCGCTGATCGCATCGCGGCTTGCCCCGCTCAGCACGTCGTATATGCTCGCTTCGCACCTGTCGCACGAGCAGGGGCATGCCCGCCTGCTGGAGCGAATCGGCCTTGCCCCGATATTGCGCATGGATATGCGGCTCGGCGAAGGAACGGGCGCTGTGCTCGCCTTCCCTCTTATCGAAGCGGCCGTAAATATTATGAGCCAGATGGCGACGTTCGACGATGCCGGCATCTCGCAAGCGGTGGATAAGAGTACGCCGGAGAAGGTGTAGCCCCACCGGTCCGCGGCCGGGAGATAGGGGAGGCGGCTGAGCGGTTTCGTTCAAGGTTCGGCATTTGGCATTTGGCGTAGGCATCACAAAAACAGATAGCATCGGGAGGCTCGTGCAATGAAGGTGTTGGTGACGGGCGGCGCGCGCAGCGGCAAAAGCTCCTTCGCGGAGCGGTATGCCGCCACGCTCGCCCCCGAAGGGTTGTACGTTGCGACGGCGCACGCGTATGACGAAGAGATGAAAGCGCGTATCGGGCTTCATCGCCAGGAGCGCGAAGAGCGCGGTTTTTCATGGACGACGGCGGAAGCGCCTTACGCGCTGGCGGAGACGCTGCGTCAGGCGGATGCGCCGGTCGTGCTGGTCGACTGCCTGACCTTATGGCTGTCGAACTGGCTGCTGCGCTTTGAAGGGCACAACGCCCGCGATCGGCTGCTGGAAGGGAAGATCGGGGAGCTGGTTGAAGCTTTCCGGGAGCTGGAACGGCCTGTCGTGCTTGTCACGAACGAAGTCGGCAGCGGGCTTGTGCCCGAAAATAAGCTGGGACGGTTATTCCGCGATTTGTCCGGTCGTATGAACCAGCGTCTGGCCCGGGAAGCGGACCAGGTGTTTCTGGTTACGGCCGGCATTGCCGTTGAGTTGAAAAGCCGTGAGTTTCGTCTGTAGCCGGGGAAGGCGAGGGAACGGAGTTGCTTGTATACAGTTGGGAAGAAGCGGCCTGGATGGCCTTGGCCGCGATCGTCACGGATTGGATCGTCGGCGATCCGGCCTGGCGCTGGTTGACGCATCCGGTTGTGTGGATCGGGCGATGGATCGGATGGCTGGAGCGCCGGCTAAGAGAGGACGGGCGGCCGTTGCCGCCCGCTTCGCTTCGCAGGCGCGGGCTCGTATTGACAGCGCTGACGGTAGGTTTGGCGTTTGCCGTCATCTACGCCATCGTCTGGGCGGCGTTTTGGATCCATCCATGGCTTGGGTACGCGGTTAACGTATGGTTCATCTCGACCACCATCGCGGTCAAAGGCCTGAAGCAAGCGGCGATGGCCGTTTATGTGCCGCTGCGGGAAGGACGGCTTGCCGAAGCGCGCACCTTCACCGGTTATATCGTCGGGCGCGATACGACGAAGCTGGAGGAGCCGGAGCTGACGCGCGCCACGGTGGAGACGGTGGCGGAGAACATCGTCGATGCGTTCACAGCTCCGATTTGTTTCGCTTTATTGGGAGGCGCGCCGCTGGCGATGCTGTACCGGGCGACGAACACGCTGGATTCGATGGTCGGGTACAAGAACGACAAGTATGCGGATTTCGGCTGGGCCTCGGCGCGCTGGGACGATGTGCTCAATTACATACCCGCCCGGCTGGCCGGCCTGCTGCTCGTAGTGTGGGCGTGCTGCGCGCCGGGTATGTCGGGAAAGCGCGCGGCGATGGCGGTGCTTCGCTTCGCGAAGCTGCATCCGAGTCCGAACAGCGGCATTCCTGAATCGGCGGCGGCCGGCGCGCTGGGCATTGAGCTTGGCGGCGTGAACGTCTACCATGGGCGCGCCAGCGAACGCGCCCGGATGGGCTGGCCGCTGCGGCAGCGCGGACGGGACGATATCGTCCGCACGGTGGGGATGCTGTACGGCGTCAGTTATCTCATGGCAGGAGGGCTGCTGATATGCGCGCTGTTGTCGCTCTGATCGGAGCGTGGGGTGCCGCTTGCGCGGCGGCCTTTCAGTTTTTGACCCGGCTTCCGGTGCCGGTCCGGCTCGAGTACGATGACGCTTTGTTTCGGCGGAGCGTCGTTTTTTATCCGTTCGTCGGCTGGGTGCTGGGGGGGCTCGTTGCTGTACTCGGCGGTATGCTGACGGCCTTGGGCCTGCCGCCGACGGTAGCGGCTGCGCTGACGCTCTGCGGCTGGATCGCCTTGACCGGCGCGCTGCATCTGGACGGTCTCATGGATACGGCGGACGGAATTTTCAGTCACCGCTCTCGCGAGCGTATGCTTGAAATTATGAAAGACAGCCGCGTCGGCGCCATGGGCGTCATTGCTTGCGTGCTGCTGCTGCTCATCAAATGGTCGCTGTTGTCCGAGCTGCTCGGCACATCCGGCGAACGACTGCCCTCCAGCTGGCCGCTCGTCTCGCTTGCGCCGTTGTGGAGCCGCTGGTTCATGGTGACGGCGATCGTCGGCTGGCCCTATGCGAGAGCGTCGCAAAGCGGCGGGCTGGGCGGTTTTTTTCGCGGGGTCGGATGGCGGCATGCGGGCGTGCAAACGGCGCTTGCTCTGGCGCTGTCTTGGCTAACCATTTGCGGCTTAACAGCTGCCGGCTGGATAAGCTCGACGCCCGGAGAAGGCCTAAGGTTGGCGCTGGCGTTCGGCTTGACGGCAGGTGTGCTCGGCGCGGTCATGAGCACGTATATCGCCAGAAAGCTGGGCGGCTTGACCGGCGACACGTACGGCGCGATGAATGAAACGATCGAAGCGGCGCTGCTGCTGCTGCTGTGGATGATGGCGGTGAGATGATACAAGAAGGGAGCGTGTCTCATGCTGGAACAATACGGACACGGAGGGGATTTGCGGACGGCGGCCGACATATTCGGACAGCCGAAGGACGGGTTTCTGGATTTCAGCTCCAATATGAATCCTTTGGGGCCTCCGGAGGCGGTACGAGCGATGATGGCGGATCGGTGGCGGGAGCTCGCGCATTATCCGGACCCGGCTGTGCGGGAGCTGACGCTGAAGCTGGCCGCCAGACACGGCGTTGACCCGGCCTGCATACTCGTCGGCAACGGAGCCGCGGAGCTGATCGATTTGACGGTGCGGGCGCTGCGGCCCGGGACGACCGGCCTGGTGCGGCCTTCCTTCAGCGAATACGAAGAAGCGGTCCATAAATGCGGCGGCCGTATTGTCGATATTCCTGTTCAAGCGGACCGCGGATTTGAGCTGCAGCTGCCTGCTCTTCAAGCGGCCGCAGCGGGGTGCGACCTGCTGTTCCTCGGTCACCCGAACAACCCGACGGGCCGATTGCTGCCCGCCGATGTGCGGCAGGCGCTTGCAGAAGGCAGCCTCGGCAAGGGAGGCTGCGAGAGTCCCCATACGATCGTGGACGAAGCGTTTCTCGATTTCGTCGCGGAGGAGGAGCGGTTTACGCTGGCGCGAGCTGCGGCGCAAAGCCGGCGGTTGATCGTCATCCGATCGATGACGAAGTTTTATGCGGTTCCCGGCATCCGGCTCGGCTACGCGGTCGCGCATCCGGAGCGGATCGCCGAGCTGCGGCGTCTGCAGGTGCCGTGGAGCGTGAACGCGCCGGCGCAATGGATCGGCGCGGCCGCTCTCGACGACCGCGATTATGCGCAGCGGACGCTCGCTTGGCTGAAGCCCGCGCGGGAGCAGCTTGTCGCCGGGCTGAGGGGGCTCGGGCTTCAAGTATACGATAGCGAGGTCAATTTCGTATTGTTCTCGCTGCGGCCGTTAGGCTTGCGGATCGGGGATTTGCAGCGGGAGATGGGCCGACGGGGTATCCTGATCCGCGACGCTTCGACGTTCCCCGGTTTGGATGCCTCCTATGGCCGGCTGGCCGTCAAGCGGCCGGAAGACCATCGCAGGCTGATCGCCGCATTGCGGGAAGCGCTCGAGGCGCTGCTTGCGGACGGTCAAGCTGCTGGAAAAGCTTCGGCGGCGGCGAGCTCCCCTGCAAGCGCCCGCACAATCGCCGCGGCTGCCGCTGCCCGGCCGGGGCCTGCGGGCTCGGCAGGTTCGCCGCCTTACGCGGCGACGCTAATGCTGCAGGGCACGGCGTCCGACGTCGGCAAAAGCTTGCTGACCGCAGCGCTTTGCCGCATTTTGCTGCAGGATGGTCATCGGGTGGCGCCCTTCAAGTCGCAGAACATGTCGCTCAACTCTTACGTGACGCCCGACGGGAAAGAAATCGGGCGGGCACAAGGGATGCAGGCGGACGCCTGCCGGATCGCGGCAACGACCGATATGAATCCGATTTTGTTGAAGCCCAAAAAAGACATGGTGTCCCAAGTTGTCGTGCATGGCAAGCCTTACCGCGATTTGGACGCGCGCGCATATCGGGAGCGATATTTGCCCGAAGCGGAAGGGGTCGTGAAAGAGGCCCTGCACCGGCTTCGGCAAACATGCGATATCGTCGTGATTGAAGGGGCGGGCAGTCCGGCCGAGGTCAACCTGAAGGACCGCGATATCGTCAACATGCGGCTTGCCGGGTGGGCGGACGCTCCGGTGCTGCTTGTCGCGGATATCGACCGCGGCGGCGTGTTCGCGTCGCTCGTCGGGACGCTCGATATTTTGACCCCGGAGGAACGGGCGCGCGTTCAGGGCTTCGTGATCAACAAGTTTCGCGGCGACGCGACGCTGCTGAAGCCGGGCATCGACTGGCTGGAGGCGCGTACGGGCAAGCCGGTGCTCGGGGTCATTCCTTATTTGCCTGACCTCGGCCTCGAAGACGAGGATTCGGCTTCGCTTGACCGGAAGCTGGCTGAATCAAGCGGACATGGCGCTCCCAAGGGTACCCCGGACGAAGACGGTGTGCTCGACATCGCCGTCATCCGCCACCCGCGCCTGTCGAATTTTACGGATATCGATCCGCTCCTGTACGAACCGGATGTGCGGGTTCGATTCGTCACGACAGCCGCCGAGTTCGGCCGGCCGGATGCGGTTATCGTACCCGGGAGCAAAAACACGGTCGACGACCTGCTCTTTCTCCGCGAAACGGGCTTGGACCGCCAAATCCAGACGCTGGCGGCTCATGACGGTTGGATCGTCGGCATTTGCGCCGGATATCAGATGCTGGGCGCCCGGCTGCTCGATCCTGATCTTGTCGAGTCCGATCGCCCCGAACTGCCCGGCCTCGGCCTGTTCCCTACCGAAACGGTGTTTGCAAGCGACAAACGGACCGTACGCGTCGAAGGCCGTACAGCGTTGTACGCCGGCGCCGGCGAAGCCGGCTGCCCCGTCACCGGTTACGAGATTCATATGGGGCGGACAACCTTTCTCGAACCGGTAACACCCGCATTTCGGGTGCGCCCTTGCGGATTCGCTGCTGCAGGAACGGTTCCTGACTCGGATGAGCTGACCGCGGACGGTGCCGCATCGGCGAATGGCCGCCAATGGGGGACGTACCTGCACG
The DNA here is from genome assembly GCF_016586185.1 of Paenibacillus sp. EPM92. Classification (NCBI taxonomy): domain Bacteria; kingdom Bacillati; phylum Bacillota; class Bacilli; order Caryophanales; family Paenibacillaceae; genus Paenibacillus; species Paenibacillus sp. EPM92. The sequence continues at coordinate 75,288 of NZ_BCPS01000103.1, read as the reverse complement.
GCATCTTGCATAATGACGGCTTCAGGCGCGCGTTTCTGAATCAAATCCGCGTGGCCAAAGGCTGGGAGCCGCTGCCCGCAGCCCTGCGCTTTCTGGAGCGGCGCGAAGCGGCGTTCGACCGGCTGGCCGACCACGTGCGGATGCACTTGGATATGGACCGTTTATATGAGATGATACAAAATAAATAATCAACAGGCAGGAGGCGTTCGAATGCGAATCTATACGCGTACGGGAGATGCGGGGCAAACCGGTGTGATCGGGGGCCGTGTGGATAAGGACGACGTTCGGGTCGAGGCGTACGGGACGGTGGACGAATTGAACAGCTTTGTCGGGCAAGCGATGGGCTTCCTGGATGCGGGAAGAGATGCCGATTTACTCGCCGATTTGCTGGAGATTCAGCATGAGCTGTTCGACTGCGGCTCGGACCTGGCTTTGCTGAAGCAAGAGCTTCGGCCTTACAAGGTAACGGCGGAGATGGTCGATCGCCTGGAAACATGGATCGATAAATACGATGCGGAAACGCCGGATATCAAGCGGTTTATTTTGCCTGGAGGGAGCGTGGCATCTTCGACGCTGCACGTCTGCCGGACGGTATGCCGCCGGGCGGAACGGCGGGTCGTGACGTTAGCGCGGACGCAGCCGATCAACGAAGAGGTCCGCCGGTATTTGAACCGCCTGTCCGATTTGTTCTTCACGATCGCCCGTACGGCCAACCATCGCGCAGCAGTCCCCGATGTGGAGTATGCGCGCAGCGCAGAGGTGTTCAGACGTAAATCATGACAACCTACTATAAGCCTTTAGAATATGTAGTGCCGCCGGAAGACGACGGCATTGTGCTGCGTACTGTCCTTCGCAGCCGCTTGGGCGTGTCCCGCAAGCTGCTCTCGCGCTTAAAAATGACGGAGCAGGGCATAACCGTGAACGGCGAGCGGAAATACATCGATGTGAAGGTGAGAACCGGCGATCGGGTTGCCGTCCGCATGATCGAGGAACAATCGGACGACATTATGCCGCAGCCGATGCCGCTCAACATTTTATACGAGGATGAGGAACTGCTCGTGCTCAATAAAGAGGCAGGCCTTATCGTGCATCCGACGCATGGCCACTACACCGGAACGATCGCGAACGGCGTCGTTCATTACTGGCGCGAGCGCGGAGAAAACTTCCGTTTCCGTCCCATTCACCGGCTGGACCAGGAGACGTCCGGTGCGCTGGCGGTAGCCAAAAATCCTTACGTCCACCAGCAAATTTCCGAGCAGATGCAGGCGCATCAGTTGAAGAAAGAGTATCTCGCCATCGTCCACGGGCGCATGGCCGACGATGCCGGCACCGTGAATGCGCCGATCGACCGCAATCCGGACGCTCCGCATCTCCGCATCGTAACGGAAACGGGCTATGCCGCGGTCACGCACTACCGGATCGAGCGGCGGTTCGCCGAAGCGACGCTTGTCCGGCTGCGGCTGGAGACGGGGCGGACACACCAGATTCGCGTGCATATGCAGCATCTCGGCCACCCGCTGCTCGGCGATAAGCTGTACGGCTTCAAGAGCGAATCCGCTGAAGCCGGGATCGACAGGCATGCGCTTCATGCATGCACGCTTGGTTTGACGCATCCGACACTGAAGCGGTGGATGGAGTTCGAGGCGCCGATGCCGGACGATATGGAGCATTGCTTGGCACGACTTGCACGGTAAAGCGCAAATCAAAATCCGCAGGGCCGCTCCGATCGGAGAAACCGGCCCGCGGATTTTTCGTATTTACTGGAGCATGCCCAAATATTCCTTCAGCGCGACCGCGATATCGTCCATCGAGCTGGACTTGGGCGTCAACAGCTGCATGTACGTTCGCGGGAGCGTGCCCGGACTCGTGCGGAAATCGACCGGGTACGGAGTCACGATGACTTGGCGAGCCTCAAAATGTTTCACCGACCGGGCCATATGGAAGGCCGACGTGATGAGAATCGGGCGGCTCAGTCCGGTTTTCGTCAGCAGCTCCTTGCTGTTTTGCGCGTTTTCCCGGGTGGTGCGGCTCTTATCGTCGAGCAAAATGTCCTGCTCGGGTACGCCTAAGCGGAGCAGCGTCCGTTTGGAAAGCTGCCCCTCGTTCCCGGTGTTCTCGTTCACTTGTCCGCCGGATACGAGGATCGGCATCGGCTTCTGCTTGTACAGCTCGGCAGCCGATACGACGCGTTGAAGCGTTGAGCCGGATAGCTGCCCTTCTCCCGCCGGGCTCGCAACACCGCCAAGCGCACCTCCCGTCAGCATCACGTATACGTCGCCGTCCAGCCGGTCAGGAACAGTGTACCGGTTCTCCAGACTGCGCACGATCGGGTCGCTCACGAGCTGGATCGAAGCTGCATACAGCAGCAAGGCCGCTGCCAGCATCGTCCATCCGGCTTTGCGGTTTACTTTGAGGTACAGCCATCCGGCGGCGAGCAGCAGAAGCGCGACGAAGAGGCCCGGCGGCAGCAAAAACGCGTAAACAAATTTAATGACGTAAATCACGTGACGGCGCTCTCCTTTATCAGCGGATTTCGAATCTGGGCTTCTTCCTCATTATGTGACCGCGGCATCGCTTTTTTCAACCCTGGAGACGCGTAGATTTGCAGGCCGTTCCGGGTCATCGGTATAATAAAAGGGAATTCAAGAAACGAGGTTGAACACAATGACGACAACGCATGATAAAAACACGGTTACGATTTACGAATATCCGACCTGCAGCACGTGCCGAAGCGCGGTGAAATGGCTTGAAAACGAAGGCTGGACTGTGAACAAACATCATATCAAGGAACATCCGCCGACGGTGGAAGTGCTGACCGATTTAATTGCACGAAGCGGACTCGATATTAAAAAGTGGTTTAATACGTCGGGCGACGTGTACAAAGAACTGCAATTAAAAGATAAGCTGCCTCATCTTTCGCAGGAGGAGAAAATCAAGCTGTTGTCCTCCCACGGCATGCTGATCAAACGCCCGGTCGTAACGGACGGCGAACGGGTGACGGTGGGCTTCAAGCCGGAGCAGTACGCGGAAAACTGGAGCCGGTCCGTATAAACCCTGAAGGAGCGTGGCCTGGTTTGCAGCAAAAAAAGAGAGGAACAAGCAAAACCCCCTATGGTTCATCGGAGCCGCAGTCATGTTCTTGTTATCGCAGCTGAAGCTGCTGCTTCCGCTGCTTAAATTAGGCAAAGCCGGCGGAGCCATCATCTCGATGGCGATTTCCGTCGGAGCGTATGCGATCATTTATCCTTGGCAATTCGCCGTAGGCGTTGTCTTGCTTATCTTCGTGCACGAGCTCGGTCATGTGCTTGCCGCCAAGCAAAAGGGGCTGCCGGTGACGGCGCCGGTATTTATTCCGTTTCTCGGAGCGATGATCAGTATGAAGCGTCATCCCCGGGATGCCGTAACGGAAGCGTATCTCGCCTTCGGCGGGCCGCTGCTGGGGACAATCGGGGCGATGGCTGTGTTCGGCGCAGCCTATGTGAAGGATAGCGATTTTCTGTATACGTTATCTTATGTGGGCTTTTTCATCAATTTGCTGAATTTGCTCCCGATTCATCCGCTGGACGGCGGCCGCATTTCAACCGCGGTTACGCGCTGGCTTTGGCTGGTCGGTCTGATCGGCGGGCTCGCGTTCATTATTTACCGGTTTAGTCCGATTTTGATGCTGATCTGGGCGTTATTTGCCTATGACCTGTATAAGAAATACGTGAAAAACCGCAAACACGGGGAGAAGCGCTCCCTCACGCTAAGCTTCATGATTGACGCCGAACCGCTAATCGCTCAAGGGTATATCATTCCGGGAACCGAGCATAAGCGTGATTTGTCTTTTACGACGTATACCGATTTGAAGGAAGAGCAGCAGCTGGTCGACATCTATTGGGACAGCCTGGATTTTCGAGGTACGGTTCCGATGAGCCAGCCCTCGATTATTCATCGGGTACGCTTGATGGGACTGCCGCGGGTACAGAAGGAGAACGGGCTGCAGCTGGAAATGCTTTGCCTGATCGACTACTCGGTACACGAGAACGATCGGTACTATGAAGTGCCGACGGCGGCTAGATGGAAGTTCGGCGCCGCTTATTTGGGGCTGGCCGTTGTTCTGCTGTACATGATGTGGCAGGTGCACGAATTGACGGGCATTAACTTTTAAGGTATGAACGATTCATGGGATACACCATATTAAGTGGAAGTCGGGGATGGATTCGATGAAAAAAAGGGAGTCCAAACGGTTGGCCGAACTCGGTTCGGCCATTTTTTCTGAGGTGGCTCAGTGGAAGCGCGAAGTGATTGCGCGAGGAATAGACGTGATCGATCTGGGGATCGGCAGTCCTGACCGCGGACCTTCGGAACGGGTGAGGAGAGCGTTAAGCGAGGCGGCGGCAGACCCGACGTTGTACGGTTATCCGGGCACGGAAGGAACGCTTGCATTCAGGCAAACGGTGGCGGCATGGTACGACTATCGTTTCGGCGTCAAGCTTGACCCGGAGACGGAGGTGGTTGCGCTTATGGGATCGCAGGATGGGCTCTCTCATCTGGCCTTGGCGGTGACCGACCCGGGCGATGTGGCTATCGTGCCCGATCCGGGTTACCCTATTTATGCGGCGAGTCTCGTGATCGCGGGGGTGACGCCTTATCTTGTGCCGCTTTGTGCGGAACATGATTTCTTGCCGCAGCTGGACCGGATTCCGGCGGATGTGTTGAAGCAGGCGAAGTTCATACTGCTCAACTACCCGAGCAATCCGCTGTCGGCGGTCGCCACGCTGCCTTTCTTCGAGAGGCTTGTCGATTTTGCGCGTCAGCATGATTTGCTGATCGTCCACGATATCGCATATTCGGAAATGGCGTTTGACGGTTTTCGGCCGCCGAGCGTTCTTGAAGTGGAAGGGGCCAAAGACGTCGCCGTTGAATTTCATTCGTTGTCGAAAAGCTTTAATATGGCGGGCTGCCGGATCGCGTTTATGGTCGGACAGCCGGAGGCGGTGCGTGCTCTGCGCACGTTGAAGTCGAATATTGATTACGGGGTGTTTCTCGCGGTGCAGCGGGCGGGAATTGAGGCGATGCGGGAAGATATGGAGCCGGGAAGCGTTTCGGTAGCCGCGTTGTATCAAAGGCGGAGAGATATCGTCGTGGAAGGATTAAACGCCGCAGGTTGGGCAATCCCTAAGCCGAAAGCGTCGATGTTCATCTGGGCGCCGATCCCGCACGGATGGACATCTCGACAGATTTCCCGGGAAATGCTGTACACCGCGGGAGTTGTCGTAATCCCGGGAGACGCCTTCGGGAAAGAAGGCGAAGGATATGTCCGAATTGCGCTGGTACAAGAGGAGGACAGGCTGCTGGAGGCAGTCCGTCGCATCGGCGAGTTTTTGCGAGTGATCGGCAAGAAGAGCGGTCTGTAAATCGAATAGCGGAACTTCAGTACATGATTTGCACAGGTTGGGGCGTATTGAAACAAATAGCGGAACCATGGGATCTAATTTGCCTTATGATCGGCTCAAAAGCCGATTAGTAAGGCAGATAGCGCACCAGAGTTCCGCTATTTATGTGAAGTGTCTGATTTCTGCTTGCATCCAAGCCCAGTTATTCAGCACCTCCGGGAAAAGGCGAGCGGTTACCGGGGGTTAAGAAGAACGCTGCGGGACTAAGCTTGGTAGGCAAGAGGGATTAAGATTCCGTCGCTTGCGTGGCCGGGATTTGTCCATGCTCGACTAACATCTGTACGGCAAGGATATACATCGCATGCGACCAAGTCAGCGGTACGACCCATGCCGTTTCGCCGGTCAATTGATCCACCTGCTCGGGCAGCAGGCCCATCGCAGTGCGATGCTCGACCGCCCACTGAAGATGACGCCAAGCTTCGTCGTATTGACCGCGCGCGATCCGGTAGTGGCATAGCCACAACGTGGTCAGAATCCACGGATTGCCGCCGATGTAGGGGTCGTTCTCGTAACGCTTGATACCGCCGACGACGGGCGCCGTAAGCGCCTGCTCTACCGCTTCCGCGGTGGAGATCATGATCGGATCGTCCACGGGCAGGACGCCGAATGGCACGGACACCCCAAGCAAGCTGATGTCGAGAACCGGATCGAACTCAAGCGCATAGGTGACATATCCTTTCGCGTTCACCGATGTCGAGACAGGCTGTCCTTGAGCCGCAGCTTCGCGGTAAACGCCTTCCGGCACGCCCAGCTTCAACGCGCGGTACAAGGCCCCGCGCTCCTCGTTCCAGCATCGCTCGCGGATGCTTCGCGCAATCGTATCGGCAGCCCGGCTCCAGCCGGCCGCGAGCGCTTTATCGCCGCGAAGCCGGGCGAACGATGCCGCGGCGGTCAGCCCTCCGTATACGGCCGCAGCCGAATACGTATGCTCAGCCGAGCGCTCCTCCCACAGATCGCGGCTCGGCAGCGGCAGTCCGGTTTCGGCGTCCAAATAGCCGATCAAGAAATCGGCGCCCTTCGCCACTGCCGGCCAGACGCGGTCCGCGAACGCGGCGTCCCGGGTGTGAGCGTAGTGCTGCCACATGCCCCATAGGATCGACGCGCCTTCGTCGATCTGCAGCCCCCATGACGGTGCCAGGCGTCCGTCGTGGTAATGCCGCTGCTGCCAAGAGCCGTCCGGATCCTGGGCCGTCAGCGTCCAGTCGTAGAAGCGGGTGGACAGTTCCTGAAGGCCGACGCGGTCAAGCGCAGTCGTGATGAAGGCGGCGTCGCGCCCCCAGCAGTAGGCGTAACCGCCGCAGCGGGTGAAGCCTTCGTCGAATTCCGGCGCAGCTACGACGCTGCCGCTGCGCTCGTCGGACATCAGTTTCATCGCGAGCAGCGAACGTTCATACAGCTCGCGAACCGATTCGCTGGCGGCCGGAGCGGGAACCGCAGCGGCCAGAAAACCGTGCCAATAGCTGATGGTCAGCTCGCGCCAGTGCGCTTCGGGCTGGCTTTTCGCTTTGGCCAAGTTGTCGTAAGCTTCCTGCCGGGTGGAGCCGGCGGCGATATAGACGGGCACATCGATGACGGCGCCTGGCTGCACGTCGTCAAAGCGCCAGCTGAGCGCCCCGTCCGGAGTCATATCGATCACGTTGCCGTCAAGCTCGCCGTCTTGCGCGTCGCTCCAGGCGGAGCCAGCCTGATAACCTGCGCAAACGTTTGAACTGGAGACCGAAAAAATATACTCGTGGCGCAGATGAACAAGCGCGTCGTTCGATTCTTCAAACGATGTCGTATGGTAATAAGACGTCTCCATCGAACGGAACGAAGAGTAATACAGGAACCGGAACGACACGGCTTCACTGCCCCGGTTCGTGAAACGGTAGCTGCGCACATAAATATCTTCGGAAGGTACGGCGTAATCTAACGTTTCGACGGATACCGGCACATGCGAAGAAACCGCCTCGACGCGGAATACATTCGTGCGCGGCACATAACCGGCCTCATGCCGCCATCCGTCCTGCTCGCTGTCGAACCAGGTGGTTGCCGTCGTATGTCCGTCCACGAACAAACCGCTGCGAATTTCGTCGACATGCTGCGGGTAGTCAATGTGCGGCCACCATAGGCGGAACAGCCGTCCCGTTCGTCCAAGAGAGGCCAGAAACCTTGAATTTCCTGCAATTGCGTCGATCAGATAAGGCTTTTTGTCTTGTGTCATTGCGTTCAGCTCCTTAGGGTTGAATGTGATGCAGAGATGATTCGCGCGCGATCAAGCGATGCGGAATGATCATTCTCGTATGATGGATAGCTTCCCCTTTAACCGCTCGGATTAACGTTTGAGAAGCGGTATAACCGAGTTGGTAAATGCCGATGTCCACCGAACTGATCGGCGGCGAGGCGAGCTCGGACATCGGGATGTTGTTGAAGCCGATTAGACTGAGATCCTGAGGCACCTTGTAGCCGAGCTCGGTCAAGCCGCGAAGCACGCCGAAAGCGACGAGATCGTCCATGACGACGAGGGCGGTAGGGCGTTCCGGGAGCGTCATAAAGAACGACATCGCCCGGTATCCGCTTTCCTGCAAAAACTCGCCCTCGACAATCCACTCCGAATGAAATTCCACTTCGGCATCTGCGAGCGCCTGCTTGTAGCCTTCCAAACGGTCTCGCGACACGATCAGATTGGGCGGTCCGCTGACGAAGCCGATTCGCCGGTGGCCTTGCGCGAGTAAATGCTTGGTTACGTCGTAAGCGGCTTGTACATTATCGTTGTCCACGGATAAAACATCGGGATGCTCTTCACTGCGGCCGATCAATACGAACGGAAACCGCTCTTCCTTCAGGAACGAAATGACCGGATCGGAATTCCGCGAGTACAGCAAAATAACGCCGTCGACTCGGCGGCCCCGCACCAAGCGGGTGACGGCTTCCACTTCTTCGCGCTCCGTGATGCCCGTCGTCATCATCAGATCGTACTCCGAACGGGCTGCTTGAGAAACGACGCCGCGTATCACCTCGGAGAAAAATTGGTTCAAAAACAATTCCTCTGCGGAGCGGGGCAGCAGCAATCCGATGGTCTGCGTCGTTTTGGACACGAGGCTCTTGGCCATCATATTGGGATGATAGCCGAGCTCCTCCATGATGTCCTTCACTTTGCGGACGGTGGCCGGGCTGATCCGCGGATGGCCGGAAATGACGCGGGATACGGTGGAAGGCGAGACGCCGGCTTTTTTGGCGACATCGATAATGGTTACATTCATGGAGTTCCTCCGAAAGTGGAGCGAGCCTGTGCCATTTGCATAGTTGGTGCAAACGTTTGTATTGCGGCTGCTCTTGAAGTCATTTGCTTTATTAACGAACCGAAAAGTGGATGTTTATCCTGGGATCCAAGTGCTGGGTGTATCGTAAGCGAAGGTTCGTTTTGAGCACGAATGTTTTTTGAAAGGGCCGCAAACAGCTGCTTTTCTTATATTATCTTAATTTTGTTGGAAAAGTAAACCGTCAACTCGCAAAAATTGCGGCTAGCTTACGCAAAAGCAAAAGCTTTTAATCATAAGTTGAACATACTGCAAGGCAACAGGAATAGTGCAAACGTTTCTACAGCCTTCGTGTATTTGTCAGGGCTCTCTTCCAGCCATGTTTGCCCCCGGCCGGGAGAACGCTTGTTACGACATCGGTTCGGACGGTAATAGACCGCTCTGAGCTGTAGACGGGTTTCGTTTCCAATGCGAGCCCTTGGTTCCTATGCTATAATGAGAGGAAAAAGGTTGGAGCGATGCAAGGGAATGGACAACAATAACGTGATGCTGATCGACGGAATGGCGCTTCTTTTTCGCGGTTACTATGCCAATTCTTATGGGGGATACATTCGGAAAACAAGCGCCGGCTTGCCGACCAACGCGGTGTACGGCTTCGTCAAATATATGCTGGATGCGATATCCAGGTTTAAACCGACCCACGTCATCTGCTGCTGGGATATGGGCAGCAAGACGTTCCGTACCGAGAAATATGACGGCTACAAGGCGAATCGCCCGGATGCGCCGTTAGAGCTTGTGCCGCAGTTTGATCTGGTGAAAGAGGTCGTATCGAGCTTCAACATACCGAATGTCGGCATCGCCGGGTTCGAGGCGGACGACTGCATCGGAACGCTGGCGCGAAAGTTCGAAAGCGACGACACGGACGTACATATATTAACCGGGGACCACGACATGCTTCAGTTGGTGACGGATCGCACAAGAGTCATTATTATGAAAAAGGGAGCATCCAACTACGCCGTGTACGATGCGCAAACGCTGCTCGAGGAGAAACAGCTTACCGCCGCCCAGTTCATCGATTTGAAGGGGCTGATCGGCGATACGAGCGATAACTATCCCGGCGTCAAGGGCATCGGCGAGAAGACGGCCGTCAAGCTGCTGCTCGAATACGAATCGATTGACGGCATCGTTGCCAATTTGCCGTCGCTATCGAAGTCGGTCAAGGCGAAGATCGAGTCCGATCTGGACATGCTGCATTTATGCCGGGAGCTCGCTACCATCAAGTGCGACGCCCCGATCGATTGTGCGGTCGAAGACAGCTTGTGGCGGCCGGATCCCGACAAGGTTCGGGAGAAATTTTTGGAGCTTGAGTTCAACAGCCTAGTGAAGGAAATCTCGGCGTTCCATTCGGTCGTGGCCTAAGCGGGACAATCGGGATATAACTACGCAGAAAGGCCGGAAGGCGCCCTAAGGGCGCCTTCCGGCCTTTCTGCGCTAAACCGATTCACCCGCTAGCTTGAATGTCAAACCCGCTTATCTTGTAACCGAAGCCGCGAACCGTGACGATGAAACGGGGGTTATCCGGATCGGGCTCCAGCTTCTTTCGGATATTGCTGATATGCACGAGCAGCGTACGCGTATCTCCGTTGCTGTCGAAGCCCCAAGTCAGCCTGTACAGCTCCTCCAGGGACAGCGCACGCCCGCGCATCCGGATCATATGATACAGGATATCGTACTCTTTCGTTGACAAAGGCACGGGGCTTCCGTCGACCCATACGGTCCGGTGCAAGAAATCGATCTTGAGCCTTCCGAGGGTCATCGTTTCCGGTGCTTCCTTGATTCGTCCGAGGATGTCGCTGCGGCGCAGATGAGCCTTCACGCGGGCAACCAGCTGTTCCGGGCTGAACGGCTTCGTGATGTAATCGTCGGCGCCTGAGCTGAGGCCGCGAATAACAGCGCTGTCATCGCCGTTACAGCTCATCAGAAGAATCGGAGCTTGATAACGGGCCTGGTTTCGTAATTGGCGCATAACCTCTAAACCGTCCATTCCCGGCATCGCCATATCGAGCAGCACAAGGTCCGGACGATGCTGCTCAACCTTCTGGATCGCTTCCGCACCGCTTGCTGCCTTAACGACGCGGTATCCGTCACGTTTCAAATATTTTTCCACTAATTCGGCGACTTCGTTTTCATCATCTACGATTAATACCAGCTTGTCGGTCATATTGTTCAGTCTCCCTTATTAGCCGCTGATGAAAAGTATTGCTGTAATTATAAAATATTCTTTAGGATTTACGAATCAAGATGACGTCAAGTGGTTGTATTTTTATGTTCATCGGTAAAAAAAATGTCGAAAAATATCGAATTGTTTCAAGCCAATCTTCTTGAAGAAGAGCGCTGCAATATAAAAGCCCCTGCCGTCAACCAAGACGCAGGGGACGTTTCAAATCTATTCATGACGATACAACCGTTCAAATTCTTTCCGTTTACGCCGCGACAGATCGATCTCGATGTCGTCCGGGAACAGCTTGATCTTATAGGTGCCGAAAAACAGATCGCTCGCATGGATCGATTTCACGAAATTCAGATTAACCAGGTTCGAAGGGTTCGGACAAAAAATTTGCTTCGAGCACTGGCTTAAAATCTCGGTAAGCGGCGTAGTCGTTTCGACGACTTCCCCTCCCTCGATGTAAAGGAACGCTTTCCGTTCGCCCTTCGATTTTTGTGCGTAAATGAGTTTATGTTCATTGATAAAGACGGTCTTGTAGCTCGCTTTAACCTCAAGAATGCGGGAATTCGGAGCAGGCATATAAGTAAGAGCTTTTTCAAAAGCGGTTCTTGCCTTCTCCACTGCCGCCGATAAATGCTCGAATGTGACCGGCTTCGTGACAAAACTGATGCAATCCAGCTCGTATCCGGCTATGACCAAGCTGTAATCCTGCGTCCCGGATACCATGATCAGGTAAGGGGCCAGTCCTTGTTCGAGCAGCCTTTTGTAAGCGGTGATACCGTCCATCATATGAAGCCCGATGTCCAGAAACACGAGATCCGGCTTGTATTTTAAGCAATCGTCAAGAAACCAGGTGCCCGACGCCGTCGAGCTTACGACCTTCAAGCCTAATCGTCCGGCGTACATCTCCAGCTTCTTCCGGTCCAGCTCCTGATCCTCGGCGATCGCGACCGTTAAGACTCTAGACATTGTTCATCCCTCACCCGATTGGAATCGAAACATGAAATTCGATTTGCTTGTCCCGGGCATCGACGCTGATCGTACCCCGGTGCTTGTGGATTAAATTTTGCGTGATGGCGAGCCCTAATCCGGCGTGATTCTGACCCGTTTTGGTCGTGAAGCCGGCTCTGAAGAGGGACGCTTGCTCTTCTTCGGTTAATGCGTTTCTCATCGGGTTGATCACGGTAAAGTGGAAGTGCTTGCCATCCAGCCATCCTCTGCACTCTACATGCCGAAGCTCCGCATCGAGCTCCATCACTTCGTCGTAAGCGTTGTCGATCAAGTTCCCGATGATCCGAACGAGGTCCATCGATTTCGCCCCGGTCATGATACGCTCCATGCTCGTAATGTTATGGATCAGTTGAATTTTTTTGTTCATCGCCGTGACCATCTTGGCTTGTATGATGGCTGCGATCTCCGGCTGCCCGATCCGGATAAGGTCGTTCAACCCCCCGATATCTTCCACTAACGTTTTCGTGTATTGGTGAAGCTCTTCGTATTTCTCCAATTCGACGAACGAATGAATGACATTGACATGATTCAGGAAATCGTGCCGCTGGCCCCGTATGTTCAAGAACATCCGGTTGACTTCTTCGGCGTACGTTTCCGACGTTTCCTTGACCGCTTTGTCCCTGGAGTTGCTAACCAAGCGAATGATCACGAATAAAATGGCGATGCTGAGCAGCGTCAAACCTGCGAAAATGATCATCAGCGTCTTAAACTGGCTGCTGAGCTGGGCGTCCAGCTTGTCCATGTCCGATACGAGATTCAAGACGTAATATTGGTTTTTGGTCACTTCGGCGCTTTTTTTCGCATATTGCTTGTACAAGAGGTCCGGATCCGGAATCGGCGTCGCTTCGTCCAGCAGCTGGCTTTGGACCGGAATAAACGTTTTTTGAATATGTTTTCCGTTATAGGTTGTTTGGTAGGATACGGTCGCACCCGTTTGGATCGCGGTTTGGATGAAGCGCGCGTCTTTTTCGGTATGTTTGATCTCGTAGCTTCCGAAGAAGACCGGACGGTGAACTAATGGATCGAGGGTTTCCCCTTTTTCGGTAATGAACGTCTTCTCGTGCCCGAACGTGGCCGGGTTGATGCCCGTCACCTCAAGCAGGAACGGATACGTTTGGAGCGTTCGTTCGATAATAGCCTGCGTCCCCGTGAGTTCTTGATATCTTCGCCATGCCGTGTCGTCGACATAAGGATCCAGCATGTAATTGGTCGTGCCGTCGTAATAATACCCCCATTTAGATATTCGTTTGATGTCGGCGCTCGCGATCTCATAAGGACCCGACCAATAATTGGGCAGCTTTTGTCCCCAGTCCATGGTAACGTCCCGATTGTCGAACAATTCCTGAAAAGCTTTGTACCAGTTGCCCCAGCCTTTCGTGCTGAGGCCTACCTCGTCCGCATTGGACGATTTATACAGCACGATGTTGTCGGGCGTCCGTTTGAGCAGCGTCAATCCTTGCAGCTGCAGCCGGTCCCGCAGCGCGACGAGCTGGTCGGTCGTCACTTCCTCGACATCGGCCGGCAGCGCTTGTTGGGCGGCGATGGACGCCAGACGCAATTTTTCGCCGATCATGTCTTCATATAATTTGGAGCCGATGCGCGATTGTTCGACGGAAGATTGGATTTGATGCGCGATCGATTCGATTTCCCGATTATGGTTCGATTCCAGCGAGTTTCGGGTGAGAACGAAAAAAATGACGGAATTGGCTGCTATAATTAAGCAAACCGCAATGCAAATCGATAACAGCCTTACTCTTTGAGACAAGATGAGAACTCCCTCCGGTGTCTGACAGTCTGGCTCCATTATACCGCAACAGCTGTCGTTTAGACACGACTTTAGTTGGATCCGTACAGGAAAGAACCGTAGTGAAGAAGGGGATGGGCAAAGCCGCCCGATCAAAGCTCCTTGAAGATTGATGTACAGGAAGAAATTACCTGGAGAAAAGAAGACGCCGCTTAGTTTGCCCTACAGGATGAGCGGATGATCATTTCCGGCTCGACGAGCACCGAAGTCGACTCCATTTGATTGTTCATCAGATCGAACAGCATCAAGGCGGCGAGCAGGCCGATTTTTTCGTGGTCCTGGCGGACGGTGGTGAGCGGTGGTGTCGTATATTTACAGGCGTCGATATCGTCGCAGCCGATAATGGCGATGTCGCCCGGCACATCAAGGCCGCGTTCCTGGATTGCGCGAATCGCGCCGATTGCGAGCAGATCCGAAGCGGCAAATACGGCCGTTGGCAGCTTCTCCTGTTCAAGCAGCTGCTGCATCAGCTGGTAGCCGCTTTTCTCGTGGAAGTCGACCCCGTTGACGATCCAATTCGGATTGATCGAAAGGCCGAAGCTGGTTAACGCCTGTTTGAACGATTCTTCTCGAATGTGGGAAATTTCCGATTTGACCGAGGAGCCGATGAAGCCGATGTCACGGTAGCCGTTCAAATAAAAGTGCTCGACGACTTTACGCGACACCTTGGTATTGTCGGTCATGATGTAACCCGAGTTTTGGCCGGAAAGCGACAGGTCGACGCCGATACAGGGAATGTCGCTGCGGTCCAGCTCGTGCACGAAGGGCTCGATATCGTCGCCGGCGAAAATTACGCAGCCGTCAATGTTGAAATATCGACATCGGGATAAGTAATCTTCGCGGGTATGAAGCAGCTTCTCGTTGGAGAAGAACAGCAGATCGTAACCGAACAACCCGATGCGCTTCTTAAAGGTGCTGAGGACGTGGAGGAAAAATGGATGGTTCATCTCGAGGTTCATTTCGCCGGCGAATATAACGCCCACCAGATTCGATTTGCTTTTGCTTAAACTTCGCGCGCTGAAGGATGGCGTATAACCGTTCGCTTCCATAATCTCCAGCACTTTTTTCTTCGTTTCATCGCTGACGTCGTTATAGTTGTTCATAATTTTTGAAACGGTCGATACGGAAACGCCGGCCAGCTCCGCAATCGTTTTGATCGTTAGCTTCTTCACGATGAAGGTTCCTCCCAACAGCTTCCTCCGCACGAAAGACGAATCGCGGCAGGTTGACGAAAATTTTCGTTAAACTTATTGTATACAGCAAGAAAAGCTTCGTCAATGATGGGCTAATAATCGCAGTTAAAAGAAGATCATTTGCGGAATTTTGAGCGAATATTTATTGGCGAAACCGGTATCGGAAGCTCGGTTGTTCCCATCCTTCAGAAAATGTTTACTAAGCTTATGGCCCCTAAGCGCCGCCTTGCTTTCAGAAGCGTTTCACGAACGTTGGGAAGCGGCGTGCTCCGCCTCATTGGTAAATCTATCCCTTACAGGTATAATAAAACGAAAAACAGGTTATAGCCTGCAAAGGGGAGCTTCTGCGATGGAACAAAGATATGTGAAAGAAACGCGCTGTTACAAGACGAACCGGGTATTCCCTACAGACGTCAACAATCATAACACCTTATTCGGCGGCAAGCTGATGGCTTATATCGACGATATCGCCTCGATTGCCGCATACAAGCATTGCCGGCGCAGCGTGGTGACGGCGTCCACCGACTCGGTCGATTTTCTGACCCCGATCCGTCCGACCGATTCGGTCTGTTTCGAGTCGTTCGTCACTTACACAGGTACCAGTTCGATAGAAGTGTTCGTGAAGGTAATTAAGGAAGATTTGCGCACGGGAGAGCGCGACATCGCCGCTACCTCGTTCCTGACTTTCGTCGCACTGGATGAAAATAACCGGCCGGTAGCCGTTCCGAAGGTGATCCCGCAAACAGCGGAGGAAATCCGGCTGAATGAAACCGCGGTTCAACGTGCGGAGATGCGTAAGCAGCGCAGAGAGCAAAGCAAGAAGTTTGCGGACGTGCTGACGACGCAATTTGCCTGGGAGTAAAGCGGGGGCGCTTGATGAAGCGAGAAGCCAAGCTTTCCGGCCATCAAACAAAGAAGCCGAATCGGTTCTGCAGATGCAGGCCGGTCCGGCTTCTTGGCGATTAAATATCGGTGAAGTTAATAGGCCCTACGATGGCGGACAGAAACTCGGTCAGTTCAGCGGCTTCTTCCTCGTTGATTTTAAACACGTGCTCAAGGTATCCTTCTTCTTCCAGGTCGTCGGGACCGATGACCGCCGTACGGCCGATTTGCAAATCCGTAACCAGCTTCTTGCCGTAAAACCGGTTGGTGCTTGTAATTGCAAGGTCGAATCGGCGCAAGGACTCTCCCACAAAGCAGACAAATCTCGTTTTCGTCTCTTCCGTCCCGTCGTATAAATAATCGAATTCCATCACTCGAACATCCTCCGCTTCCTCATTTGGCGTGCGTCTCAAGGCATTATACCAGATTTCCCCGTTCAGCGGCAAAAATAGTCGAATTTGGCGCCATCCTGCGGAATTTCGGCCAACCTCTTCATTTTCATTTATCTCGAAACATGGTACAATCAAAAGAAGTGCATATCTTAAATTATAATAGACGATTTATTCGATAGAAACGGAGGCTTTCAACTAAGATGTCCAAAGCTAAAATGAGAAGCGACATGATTAAAAAGGGCTTCGACCGTGCTCCGCACCGCAGTTTGCTGCGCGCCGCCGGCGTTAAAGAGGAAGATTTCGACAAGCCGTTCATCGCGGTGTGCAACTCTTACATCGATATCGTACCGGGTCACGTCCACCTGCAGGAATTCGGGAAAATTGTCAAAGAGGCGATTCGCGAAGCCGGTGGCGTACCGTTCGAGTTCAATACAATCGGCGTCGACGACGGCATTGCCATGGGTCATATCGGGATGCGTTACTCGCTGCCAAGCCGCGAAATTATCGCCGATTCGTTGGAGACTGTCGTATCGGCCCACTGGTTCGACGGGATGGTTTGTATTCCGAACTGCGACAAAATTACACCTGGCATGATGATGGGCGCGCTGCGCGTCAACATCCCGACGGTGTTCGTCAGCGGCGGACCGATGAAAGCGGGCAAAACAAGCGACGGCCGTTCCATCTCGCTGTCTTCCGTCTTTGAAGGCGTAGGCGCTTACCAAGCCGGCAAGATCGACGAGAAAGGCCTTCAGGAGCTGGAGCAATACGGCTGTCCGACATGCGGATCCTGTTCCGGTATGTTCACGGCCAACTCGATGAACTGCCTGGCCGAAGGTCTGGGGCTGGCGCTTCCGGGCAACGGTACGATTCTCGCGGTTGCTCCGGAGCGTAAAGAGTTCGTGAAACGTTCCGCGAAGCAATTGATGGAACTGATCCAAAAGGACATCAAGCCTCGCGACATCGTAACCATCGAAGCGATCGACAATGCGTTCGCGCTCGATATGGCGATGGGCGGTTCGACCAATACGGTGCTGCATACGCTTGCTTTGGCGCACGAAGCGGGCATCGAATATCCGATCGAACGCATCAACGAAGTGGCGAAGCGCGTACCGCATCTTGCGAAAATCGCACCGGCTTCCGATTACCACATCGAAGACGTGCACAATGCGGGCGGCGTAAGCGCGATTCTGAACGAACTGTTGAAAAAGCCGGGCGCTATCGACGGGTCGCGAATCACGGTCACGGGTAAGACGCTGGCGGAGAATGTGGCGGGTCATGAAATTTTGAACAAGGACGTGATTCGTCCGCTCGACAATCCGCACTCCGAGCAAGGCGGTTTGGCCGTATTGTTCGGGAACCTGGCGCCTAACGGCTCCATCATTAAAGTCGGTGCAGTCGATAAGTCCGTCGGCGGTTATCACAAAGGACCTGCGATTTGCTTCGACTCCCAGGAAGCGGCGCTCGAAGGCATTGCGAACGGCAAAGTGAAAGAGGGCCACGTCGTCGTCATTCGTTACGAAGGACCGAAGGGCGGGCCGGGCATGCCGGAAATGCTCGCTCCGACATCGCAAATCGTGGGGATGGGTCTCGGCGCGAAAGTCGGTCTGATTACCGACGGCCGATTCTCGGGCGCATCCCGCGGAATCAGCATCGGGCACATCTCGCCGGAAGCGGCGGAGGGCGGTCCGATCGCGTTCGTCGAGGATGGAGACATCATTGAGCTCGATTTGATCAACCGTACCATCGAGCTGCAAATCAGCGATGAAGAGATGGAGCGCCGCCGTGCGAACTGGAAAGGCTTCGAGCCAAAAGTAAAAACCGGTTACCTGGCGCGTTACTCCAAGCTCGTGACTTCGGCCAGCACCGGCGGCGTCATGAAAGTGTAAGCTGCTGTACAACAAGACATGAACGTTTCGCTCGGGGTCGTTGACGGCCCCGGCGGAACGTTTTTTTTGTAAATCGGGCCCGGGTTCGCTATTCTTCGACTTGATCGTCCCCGGTCGAATCATGGGTAGGATGAGCGCCCGGATATCCGCGTGAGACACCGGCATGAAGCTCGCGGTTTTCGTACGTAAACCGGTTTTGCGGACGCTGGTCTGCCCGCCACGGCGAACTCTTGCCTAAGGATTCTTGCAGGAGGCTGCTGCCGTAAGGACCCTCCGGAAATTCCTCCGCCGTCAAGTCGTTCCGCTGCGACTCGACTGTTTTCAGATCGGTGTATTTGCGGTGCGGCGCTTCGTCGATAAAACCTTCCTGGCTTTCGTTTCGGGTTACGTCGTTATCGTTCATGGCGATGATCTCCTTTACAGGCCATTATGTAAGAAATAAAACCTTCACCACCATTGTGTCCGTTCCAGGTCGAGCTTATCCGGCAGCTAACGTGTCAAGCTTGTCAATTAGGGAATGTTATGATAATATAGAAGTAATTTCAAACGTTCAAAATTGAGGAAGCACCTCTCATTCCCATCGGGAAGAGGGTGCTTTTTTTGCGTTTGAGTAAAAAAATCGACGGAGGGTGCAGAAGATGAATCTGATATTCCTGAACAGTTTGGAGAAGGCAGGCAAAGAAGGAAACGTACGGACGGCACAGGTCACGATCGGCGAGCAGCAAGGGATCTGGCATATCATGTGGACGGAGGTGCAGGAGGACGGGCGTAAGACGCAGGAGTCGTGGTATGAAGGGCTGCACTGGGAGGAAATGCTGGCCGTCTTCCGGGAGCGGGTTTTCGCTAAACAGTGCGAAGGTTTTAAACCGCTGCTCGACATACGGATAAGCGAGCTTGCGGATATGGACGATCGAACGGCTTACACCCAACTTTTGCATTATTACAGTGAACAGCATGCAGAAGAGCCGCTGTACGAAGCGCTGCGTCAATGGCGGTTCAAACAAGCGGCAAGTGACGGCAAGGCGCCTTTCATCATAGCGACGAACCGTTTGCTTAAGATGATCGCCGCTTTCTTGCCGCATACGGAGGATGAGCTGCGCCAACTGCCGGGAATGGGCAAAGCGAAGGCGGAGCGGTATGGAAAAGATATTCTGGCTATTACGATCCAGCAAGAACGCGTAACTTCGTTCCCCCTGGCTTGGGTTCAGGAGCAAGTGAATCCGGCCGAGTTCAACACATGGCTGCTCCAAGAGAAGGAGCGGCGGCGCAAAGCGGAAGCGGATAAGCTGGAGAACAAGCGGGTGCTGCTTGAAGCCATTTCGCGCGGCGAAATGCTGGATGAGCTGCAGGAGAAAATTCGTGTGCAGCGTAAGGAGCTGCTAGGTTGGATCGAGGAGCTGGATCGGGACGGATACGATCTGGCGCCGTATATTGAGCAGGTGCTGGAGCAGGTTCCGGCTGTGGAACGGGAGCTCGCTTGGCAGGCGTTCGAGCAGCAGGGCGATCGTTATTTGAAGCCCATTCTGCAGAAGGTTTATGCGCAGGACAGCCTCTCGGCTAAAGAGGCGGAGCGCATCTACGAGTGGCTTCGCCTGCTTAGGCTGAAATTCCGGCGCACGGAAAGGCCCAAGCAAGGGGAGGCAAGTTAAAACATTATCGGGGGGAGTTGAAACACAACGCGAACCCGGTTGGAAAACAAAAAAGACTGGGCTCTCTTAGAGCCAGTCTTTTTTGCGGAAAAGGAAGAACATGGATAATCCGACAACGACCATCAATAGAATGGTAATGAAACCGCCCATTTCGGAATGCAGTCCCGGCAGTTTCTCAAAATTCATTCCATAAATGCCGGTGATAAACGTCAGCGGCATGAAGATCGTCGTTATCGCCGTAAACACGCGCATGATCTCATTGGCCCTGCTGGCGATGCTCGATTGATAAGCCTCTCGCAAGTTTCCCATCAATTCCCGGAACGTATCGAACGTCTCCGAAATTTTGACGGCGTTCTCGTAGATGTCGCCGAAATATTTGCGCAGCGGCTCGCTGATCAGCTTCAAGTCTTTTTTATTGAGGGTGTTCAAAACTTCCTTTTGCGGAACGAGCACCTTCTTCAACCACAAAATTTCGCTACGCAGCCCGATAATTTCGTTCAAATGCGATTTCTTCGTATGCATCAGAATGTCTTCTTCCAGCTTCTCGATCTTCGCTTCGATCCGGTCCCCGACATTCGTATAATTATCAACGATCAAGTCGATTAGATGGTATAAGAATTGGTCCGGTGCCGTGACTTCCTCTTCCCACAATACGGGCTTTAAGGCGCGGATTTCATTAATTTTTTGCCGAGTAATTGTAATAATATAATGTTTACTCAAGAAGATGTTAAGGGCGCGCAGGAAAATTTCTTCGTCATCGAACCGAATGCTGTTAACCACGATAAAATAATGCGTATCGTACAGCTCGATCTTCGGCCGCTGTTCTTCCTCGGTCAGTACATCCTCTACGGCCAATTCATGTAAATGGAATAAGGGCTGAAGTAATTCCAAATCCTCAGGCTCAGCATCGATCCAATAAAATCCGTGCTGAGGCGGTACAACGGTCTGGGTAATATCGTCTACAATAGTAAAAACGCCGTCCTGAACTAAGCGTGCCTTCATCGGTTCCACCCCTTTGTGTTGATCGAGAGGAACACGCGGCCGCTGCGGTTCAAGCAGCATGACTCACGATGACGCCGCACGTAACGCGTCACACGGGGGTTGAGCTATGATAACGAACGGGTACAGACGGCCGGGTTCCAAACGAAGTATTCAATTGTGTTAAACGCGGGGATCTACTCCTCGGGTCTCCGTCCATTCGGTTGCTACACCCCTTTTTTGGCATGAGTTTGTCGAATACTTGTCTAGTATACCCCTACATAATTGAGAATACAATCATTTTGTTATAGAAAAACTCCGCCTGGGATAGCTTATGTAATGAACCTTCACATGGTGTGGGCGCAGCGTTTTTTTGGTTTTGACGCCTAAGGTACCGCTTGACGCTTCGGACATTTTCGATTACATTAATAATATCCAAAACGAACTGAATAGATTCGGTTTCACACTCTTATCAAGAGCAGGTGGAGGGACTAGCCCGATGATACCCGGCAACCGACATGAATTTGCTTCGGCGAAGACATGCACGGTGCTAAATCTTGCGGAAGGTTGTGTGCTTAAGTTGCGCATAATTTCTGAGAGATGAGAGAGGACGATGTACTTATACAAAGGCCTTTCTCGTGCGCGCGAAGAAGGCTTTTTCCTGTTGTTCGGAAAACTTCGGCGGCGCGGGGTGCGAGAAACTTGGAATCCAACGATGAAAAGGAGTGAATTCGATGCCTCTCAAAATTCCGGATCATTTGCCGGCCAAAGAAGTGCTCATTCAAGAGAACATCTTCGTTATGGATGAAACGGTGGCTTTTCACCAGGACATTCGGCCGCTGCGGATCGCCATATTAAACTTAATGCCTACCAAAGAAACGACCGAAACCCAGCTGCTCCGGCTGATCGGCAATACGCCGCTGCAGGTCGAATTCGTTCTGCTGCATCCGAAGACGCATACGTCCAAGAACACGTCGGCCGAACATTTGGAGCAGTTCTATAAAACGTTTGACGATGTGAAGAACGAACGGATGGACGGCATGATCATTACCGGCGCACCTGTTGAAACGATGGAATTCGAAGATGTGAATTATTGGGATGAATTGAAAGAAATTATGGCATGGAGCAAAACTCACGTCACCTCGACGCTTCATATATGTTGGGCCGCCCAAGCCGGACTGTATTACCATTACGGCGTGCCCAAATACGGGCTTCCGGAAAAAATATTCGGCGTGTTCCCGCACACGGTCTCCAAGCCGAACGTGAAGCTGCTTCGCGGCTTCGACGAGGAATTTTGGGCGCCGCAATCGCGCCACACGGAAGTGCGCCGCGAAGACATCGAACGGGTGCCGCAGCTTGAAATTTTATCGGAGTCCGAAGAGGCCGGCGTGTATATTGTGGCAACGCAAGACGGCAAGCACATTTTCGTAACCGGTCATTCGGAATATGATGCTTGTACGCTGAAGCTTGAGTACGACCGCGATGTGAACAAAGGCATGGATATCGCCATCCCGAAGCATTACTACCCCGGAGACGATCCGACCAAACAGCCGCGTAATACATGGCGCGCGCATGCGAACCTGCTGTTCTCGAATTGGTTAAACTACTACGTATACCAGGAAACGCCGTACGATTTGTACAAGGGGGATTATGTCATATGAGTTCCAATGACAACAAAGAATTGAGAATCGAAAGCCGCTTGGCGCAAATCGGATCCCAAGAAGAGCCGGTAACGGGAGCGGTCAGCTTCCCGATCTACCAAGCGACGGCGTTCCGCCATCCGAAGCTCGGGCAAAGCACGGGCTTCGACTACGCCCGTACGAAAAGCCCGACGCGTAAAGTGTTGGAGGAAGCGATTGCCGAGCTGGAATCCGGGGACGCCGGTTTCGCCTGCAGCTCGGGGATGGCCGCGCTGCAAACGATCTTCGCGTTGTTCGGACAAGGCGATCACTTGATCGTCTCGCTCGATCTGTACGGAGGCACCTACCGTTTGCTGGAGAAGATCATGTCCCGATTCGGCGTGAGCGCTACATACGTCGATACGAACGACATGGATGCCTTGGAATCGCATGTTAAGCCGAATACGAAGGCGATTTTGATCGAAACGCCGACAAACCCGCTGATGATGATCACAGACCTCGAGAAAGTGTGTGGATGGGCGAGAAAGAAGGGCATCCTGTCCATCGTCGACAATACGCTGCTGACTCCGTTCTTCCAGCGGCCGATCGAGCTGGGAGCGGACATCGTCATTCATAGCGCCACCAAATATTTAGGCGGTCATAACGATGTGCTCGCCGGTCTGATCGTCACGAAAGGCAAGGAGCTTTCCGAGCAAATGGCGTTCCTGCACAACTCCATGGGCGCCGTGCTGGGGGCGCAGGACAGCTGGCTGCTGATGCGCGGCATGAAAACGCTCGCGATCCGGATGGAGCGTCACCAAGCCAACGCGACGAAGATCGCCGAGTATTTGCAAGCTCATCCGGACGTCGAAGCAGTGTACTACCCGGCGCTGCCTTCGCATCCGGGCCACGAGATTCAAGCCAAGCAATCCTCGGGCAATACCGGCATTTTTTCTTTCAAAATGAAAGACGCCCGTTATATCGAGCCGATTTTGCGCCATATCAAGCTGATCGCTTTCGCTGAAAGCCTTGGCGGCGTCGAATCGCTGATGACGTACCCGGCCGTCCAGACGCATGCTGATATTCCCGAAGACATTCGCCGCAGGATCGGTGTCGACGAGAAGCTGCTGCGATATTCCGTAGGGATCGAGCATGCGGACGATCTGATCGCGGACTTGTCGCGTGCGATCGACCTCGCGAAGCAAGAAATCGAAAGCGGAGTGCCGCTGCACGGATAACATCCCAAGCAAGAGAAAATCAATCAGCAGCGGCGTGTACATATCGCCTGCACGACCGGGCCGTCAGCTCCTTTGCGAGTTGGCGGCTTTTCTGTGAACACGGAGCGGGGCATATAGCCGTAGGGAAGCTTTTTGTGGTACGATGGAAGACATAAAGGAGATGAGAGCGATGAGTTCCGTCGATCGGATATTGGAGCAAGCGCTGGCCGGCCATCGGATTAGCGCGGAAGATTGCGTCACGTTATACGAATCAGATCAAATCGAGAAAATGGGGCACGTTGCGAATCAGATCATGCTGCGGCATCATCCGGAGCCGATTACGACCTTCGTCATCGGACGCAATGTGAACTATACGAATATTTGCGATGTCTATTGCCGTTTTTGCGCCTTTTATCGGGCTCCGGGCTCGAAGGAAGGGTATGTGCTTCCGGATGAAACGATTTTCCAGAAAATCCAGGAAACGATAGACGTAGGCGGTACCGAGATTTTGATGCAGGGCGGTACGAATCCGGATCTGCCGTTCAGCTATTATACAAATTTACTGCGCGAGATTAAAACAAGGTTCCCGAACATTACGATGCACTCCTTCTCGCCGGCAGAAATCATGAAGATGAAAGAGGTTTCCGAAGGCTTATCTCTGGAAGAAGTTGTCCGTGCGCTGCACGAAGCCGGACTCGATTCGCTGCCGGGCGGAGGCGCGGAAATTTTGGACGACCGGACCCGTCGGAAAATCAGCCGTCAAAAGGGTTCTTGGACCGATTGGATGGAAGTCATGAAGACGGCGCATCGTATTGGGATGAATACGACGGCTACGATGGTGATCGGCTTTGGTGAGACGAATGAAGAGCGGGCGCTGCATCTGCTGCGCGTTCGTGAAGCTCAAGACGCTTGCATCGCGGCGGGCTACCCTTCGGAAGGGTTCCTTGCGTTCATCTCGTGGACGTTCCAGCCGGACAACACGAATTTGAAAGCCGAGAAGCTCGGGGCCGACGCTTATTTGAAGAATGTGGCCATCAGCCGCATCATGCTCGATAATATCAAAAACTTCCAGTCGTCCTGGGTCACGATGGGGCCGGAGGTCGGCAAGCTGTCGCTGCATTACGGCTGTAACGATTTCGGTTCGACGATGATCGAGGAGAACGTCGTTTCCGCCGCAGGCACGACGCATAAAGTGACCATCTCCTCCACGCTGGACCTGATCCGTCAGGCTGGCAAAATCCCGGCGCAGCGCAACACGCGCTACGAGATTTTGCGCACATTCGACGATGCGTCCGTGAAGGTCGAGAACGACTTTATTATGCAGAACTAAACAATAGCTGAAATCGATTGGCTGCCTTATTGGCGTATAGTATAAAGCGCCTAGCAAAAGAAATAGCGGAACTGTGATTTCTTATTGGCTTCCTTGTCAGCATGTAGACTGATAAGGAAGCTAACAGCGAATCATAGTTCCGCTTTTTGATCTTTTCATCCTTCAGCCCAGCCAATGGAAAAGATTGCCTTTTGCGGTTTCAACCGGCTTCAGCGGGCCGCTTTGCGACCGTGCACCAAGCAGCAGCGCCTCTGTAAGCGCTGGCGTAGGAGCCGTAGAGTCTGCTGCGACTGCAGGCGCAGGAGCCCAAGCGTCCGCCGCGGCGACGTTCGCGCTTGCTGTGCCGCCAGGCTCTGCCGGCACAATCACAACCTGCGCCCCGCGCGGGGTCAGCGGATAAAGCGAAGCCATCTCTTCGTTGCTCAGGCGGATGCATCCGAGCGAGACGCTGCGGCCGATCGAAGATACGTCCGTGGTGCCGTGAATGGCAATGCTGCCGAGGCTAAGCGCTGCGGCGCCGTATACGCCGGGGGAACGTCCTTCGGGCTCGATAACGCGGTTGCCAACCGTGAATGAGCCCGTCGGCGTAGGCGTGCTGTCCGAACCGAGACCGATGCGGTACCGGGCGATCGGCCTATCGCCGGTTCGCAGCTCCAGCGAATGCTGCGCGGCTTCGACGACCAGCTGTACGGGCGTATACGGAATCGGCTCGTCTCCTGGTTCCGTGTTCGGGTAAAACATGCGCTCCGCATCCGCCGCTTCACGGTCGTAAACCCAGCCGCCCGATCCATTAAAAAAGGTTCGGACCAAGGCCGAACCGGATTGACCTTCCGCGGGAAGGAAGCTCATATAATTGTTGGGGTAATCTTGCAGCAGATCGTCAAGCCGGGGCGGTGCGGTGCCGTGCTCCGATATATAAGCGTTCAGTGCTGTGCGGACAATATTCGCTCCGACCGCTGTCAATTCCGGATGAACAAACCGGATTTTCACCGCTTGATCGATCGCCGGATTGTACTCTGCAACGACGAAAGCTTGCCGCTTCCAATCATCATTCGTCAGAGGCACCGCTTTCTGCTCCGCACCGGCTGCCGAGGAGGCGATTCCATAGATGACAATATGCGCGTTAGGGTAGGCTTCAGCAAGCTTTATAGCTTTTTGATGAAGCGCATCCTCGACTTTACGGTTCGGCTCGCCGTGCGGGAAGTGCAGGAGAAACGGCTTCTCGACGCTCTCATAGGTGACCGATTTTCCAACGGTGAAGGGTGATAACACGGTGACGGCTTTGGATATCGCGGACGGTGCAAAAAAAATGAACAGCAATGCGATGTTGATCATGAACAACGTCATAACGAGAACCTTGAGGAATAAAGGAAAGGCCCGTTCCGCCCGCTGCTCCGGAGTTGGTCCGGCGATCGTTCCCGAAGCTGTAGCTGCACCCGCTGCCGCGTTCTGTTCCAGACGGCGAATGGCCCCGGACGCTTGATAATAATAAGGGGAGGGATAGACCTTCATCGATTGTTTGTAGTGGTAGAGCGCTTTCGATTTCAGTCCTTTTTGATCAAAATGCTGCCCTAACCGGTAATGGGCTTCAGGTGAATGCGGATCGAGGTAGCGGATCACCTTCTCGTGATATTTGGGATCATGGCGGTTGACATACAAGTTTTTATGCAGGTGTACCAATTGTTGTGCCGCGGGAGACGGAAATCGGCCTTGCGACTGCTTCATGACGAACCTCCTTCGACGAGAAGTTATACCATGAAACAAATTGTATCATGAATCATAGAAATGCTCAAATAAAATACATTATGTATCATATAAATCAAAAAAAGACCCCTGCATCCATCACGATGTTAGGGTCATCGGCTCATCTTGATAAATCTCCAGGCGATTGCGTCCTTTGTGTTTGGCCCGATACAGAGCGGTATCCGCTTTGCCGAACAACTCTTCCTTCGCGCACCCTCTTCGAAACTCGTAAAGCCCGATGCTGATCGTCACTTGATTGCCGTTCAGCTCTTCGTGGCGAACCGCAGCGATGTGGTGGCGAATTCGCTCCAATTGACTTATGGTATCCGTTACATCGGTTTCTGTAAACAGGATGGCGAATTCTTCGCCGCCGTAACGCGCAGGAAAGTCATTGGGAGATACCGAGCGCTGCAGGATGCCGGCGACCTTGCTTAAGACGGCGTCTCCTGCCCGATGCCCGTAGGTATCGTTTACTTTCTTGAAGTGGTCGATGTCGAGGAGCGCCAACTGAAACGATAGCTCGCTTTGTTCGCCTTGGCGGATCAGCACCTCTAAATACTCGTGGAACGACATATGATTGTATAAGCCGGTAAGCGCATCGGTTTTTGCCTGCTTATCCATCATTATATTTTTGACAAGCAAGTCTTGTTCGGAGGCAAGAGTGGAGCGTAAATCTTTGAGCAAATCGGTGCCGCGGCTCATAATTTCCAGTCCGACGAAAGCGCCGATCAATAAAATTAACGTCATCGCAAAAGCGTCGAGCCACCCGTACTGCGTCGTCTGACGAAGCAGCAGCGCATACAGGCCATAGTATGTAAATAAACTGACGCAAAAAGCAAAAATGACTTTGCGCCTTTGGAAATAAAAGACGGAAGTCAATATCGGCAGAAACAGTGTCGTAAGCGTCGGGCTGACCAAAGGAAAAGCGGAAATCAGGTTCGCGGAGAGGAGGGCGCCGCCCAAAATAATGATGTAGTCGCTCCATTGCTTCGACAGGCCGTATGCCGCTTCAACGACTAAAAGCCCGATACAAGTCCACAGCGCATGCAGACCGACACGAGCGACTGTAAAATCGATAGCATTCGTAAAGCGACCGAACCAGGCAATGATAACCGTGGCTGCAATGGACAATACAGCCATTCCCCAATAACCGTTCAAGATCCTCCGGTTCCAACGCGGTAATTTCACATGATTAACCACATCGAAAACCATAAGGCTTCACTCCATAATTCTGTGTAAATCTCATATATTACTATACCACGGACGCTTGTTATTTGTATATATGAGACTCAGGGGCCATATACTTTAAAGGAAAGCAACGGCCCGAAAGGAGTGGATGGCATGAAGCTGTTAACGGTGTTTGCATCGAAGCGCACGGAACTGCAGGCGGATCTCCTCAGCCGCGTATTGACGCGTTCCGGCGACCTGCTACATAACGAAAACAAAATCCATATGACCTTGGAACGGCGGCAAGGGTTGAGCGCGATTGAAATCTCAGGGCGGCTCCCGGCTTTTGAGTTAAAGAAGGATGGGAAACGCGTTTATGCCGAGACGGCTCAAGCGCTGGCGGAATACATTATTGGCGAAGAAGAGCCCCTGCTGCTTCGCAAACTGATACGGGACGAATATCACTACAAGCAAGAGCAAGAATTGGACCAAATTCTAAGCTATTGCGAGCAGTTGCTGGGTTCCAGAAGCGAGAACGATCCGGAGAAAAGGGCGCCTTTCCTGCGGCGCAAAGCGTTGATCGCTTCGGAAATCGCGGATTATATTCAGGAGCAAACCGAACTGCATTTGGACGGATTTATTCGCTTTCGTCTGCAGGCTTATAAGCAAGAGCTGCACGATATCGTCGAATATGCGGTCGATGAATATGTGATGGACCGGCAGTATCAGGAATTCATTTCATTGCTGCAATATTTTGTCTATATACAGGAAGCGAAGATTCCATTCGTACACTTGATTCATAAAGGCGGCAGTGAATTCATGCTGCTGAATGACCGGATGGAAAAGATCGACACGGACGATCCGGAGACCGTCGTGACGGTAGAGCTGCTGGAGAAGGATATGAACTTCGAAGACATGATCGTCAGCACGCTGATCACCGTATCTCCGCAGAAAATCTATATCCACACACGCGAGCCGGAAACGCAGGTGATCAAGACGATTTCGCAAATTTTCGAAAATCGGGTGGAGCTGTGCGGGTATTGCCGGTTATGCCAAAACCTTGACCATTCGACCGCCGCTGAATATAATAAAGGCTAAGGCAACGATCAAAGACATGAATGGTTGAAGCGCCGCCCAGAGAGAGGGAACCCGGCTGAAAGTCCCTTCGGAACGATTTCGTCCATTTACCCCTTTGTAGCCGTGAGATGGAACGGCGTCAGGTCAGGCGTCCAGTATATGTCACCGGGTCATTCCCGTTACCGAATGCTGGAGGATCCGCAAAGCGAAGCAGGAACGGTTTCAATACCGAGCTGCCCAAAGCGTCTGAGCGGATTGAATTAGGGTGGAACCACGAGCTAAGCGCACTCGTCCCTTTCGGGAGGAATGCGCTTATTTTTATTGGATATGGAGGATGAACAAGATGGCAGTTAAGGTAACTTTTCCGGACGGAGCGGTTCGGGAGTATGAGAGCGGCATTACGGTAGAAGAAGTGGCGGCTTCCATCAGCAGCGGGCTGAAAAAGAATGCGGTCATCGGCAAAGTGAACGGAAAGCCGGTCGATTTAAATACGGCAATCGAAGAAGATGCGGCGCTTGAAATCGTTACGCTCGACAGCGAGGCCGGGATCGAGGTGTACCGTCACAGCACGGCGCACCTGATGGCCCAGGCGATCAAACGGATTTACGGCGACAAAGCCGTGAAGCTGGGCATCGGTCCGGTCATCGAAGACGGATTTTACTACGATATCGATATGGAGACTTCCTTAACTCCGGACGATTTGACCAAAATCGAGAAAGAAATGGAACGCATCGTGCAGGAGAACTTGCCGATCCGCCGTCGCGTCGTCAGTCGTCAGGAAGCGATCGCCATTTTTAGCGAGCTTGAGGATCCGTTGAAGCTGGAGTTAATTCGCGATTTGCCGGAAGATTCCGTCATTACGATTTACGATCAAGGCGAGTTTTTTGACTTGTGCCGCGGTCCGCATTTGCCTTCGACCGGCCGTATCAAAGCGTTCAAGCTGCTTAGCGTGGCCGGCGCTTACTGGCGCGGCGACTCCAAGAACAAAATGCTGCAGCGCATCTACGGAACGGCTTTCCCTAAGAAGGCTGAGCTTGACGAGCATCTGCATCTCTTGGAAGAAGCGAAGAAGCGCGATCACCGGAAACTGGGCAAGGAGCTGAATATTTTTACGTTCAGCAACGAGGTCGGACAAGGCTTGCCGCTTTGGCTGCCGCATGGTTCCAAAATTCGCCGCACGATGGAACGTTACATCGTCGATTTGGAGGAGCGCCTCGGCTACCAGCACGTCTATACGCCGGTTCTCGCCAACGTTGAGCTATATAAGACAAGCGGACACTGGGATCACTACTCGGAAGATATGTTCCCCAAAATGGTGATGGACAACGAGGAGCTTGTGCTTCGTCCGATGAACTGTCCGCACCATATGATGGTATACAAAGCCGAAATGCGCAGCTACCGCGATCTGCCGGTCCGAATTGCCGAGCTTGGCACGATGCACCGTTACGAAATGTCAGGCGCTTTAACAGGGCTCCATCGGGTGCGCGCCATGACGCTTAACGATGCGCACATTTTCTGCCGTCCGGATCAAATCAAGGAAGAGTTCGCACGCGTCGTCAACCTGATTCGTCACGTGTACGAAGACTTCGGGATTAAGGATTACCGTTTCCGCTTATCCTACCGCGATCCGAAGGATACGGAGAAATATTTCCCGAACGACGAAATGTGGGAAATGTCCCAGCGCATGCTGCGGGAAGTCGTGGAAGAGCTCGGGTTGCCGTTCTTTGAAGCCGAGGGCGAGGCGGCCTTCTACGGACCGAAGCTCGATGTCCAGATCAAAACCGCACTCAAGAAGGAAGAGACGCTCTCTACCGCGCAGCTCGATTTCCTGCTGCCGGAACGCTTCCAGCTCGAATATGTAGGTACAGACGGTCAAAAGCATCGTCCGGTCGTGATTCACCGCGGCATCATCTCCACGATGGAGCGTATGACCGCCTTCTTGCTGGAGAACTTTGCCGGCGCATTGCCGACTTGGCTGAGCCCGGTGCAGGCGAAAGTTCTGCCGGTTTCCGGCAACTTTGACGCTTACGCCAAAGAGGTGCAAGAGAAGCTGCAATTGGCCGGCGTGCGTGTGGAGGCCGATCTGCGAAATGAGAAGCTCGGCTATAAAATTCGCGAGGCGCAGCTTGAGAAAATTCCTTACATGCTCGTTGTCGGCGAGAATGAAGTGCAAGCTGGCGGAGCATCCGTCCGTAAACGCGGCCAAGGGGACTTGGGCGCGCAAAGTCTGGATCAAGTCATCGCGATGATCCAAGAAGACATCCGCACCAAACAGGTTTAACTTCTATCGGCGCTGAAGCCAGCCCCGGCAAGCCTCATCCTTAGGGATGAGGCTTTTTTGCGTTTTGACGTTAGTCCCGGCCTCCTAGCGATATTTGGAAGAGTAGCGTATAGAACCTCCCCGCAATGGACAGCCTTTTATATTAAGGGGAGGTTTTAAAAAAACTTATGTTACCTAGAACCGCAAGCCATGCAAAATGGATTTGTTTCATCGCGTTGATGCTGTCCGTATTGATATGGTTTGAAAATAAGCGACAGCCGTCCGTCTTACCTGAAAGCGGACGATCGACGCGAGTCGAAGCCATTACGGCTTCCGCGCCGAATGTTCTTGCTTCATCCAAAACGACGACGGTTACCCATTCCCAGCCAGAGAGCAAGCCTGTAACGGCCGCTAATAACGCCGAGGCCGCGGCAAGCCGACAACAAAACTACAAGCTGTTTCCGCATCAACGGCAGGATCTTACGAAACTGACGGCCGTTCAAGTAACGGCGACGGGCTATTACGCAGGTAGAGAGTCGACCGGCAAAAACCCGGGCCATCCCGAGTACGGTGTAACCTATTCCGGGCTCAAGGTGACGCGGGATCACACCTCTTTTTCTACGATTGCCGCCGATCCGCATGTATTTCCGTTAGGTACGGTGCTGTACATTCCGGGTTACGGCTACGGCGTCGTCGCCGATACCGGCAGCGCCATTAAAGGGAAGCGAATTGACTTGTATTTCGAGACCAAAGATCAAGTGTACAAAGAATGGGGCAAGAAAACATTGAATGTATTTGTCGTCAAAAAAGGCGGCGGCAAAATTACCGAAGCGCTATGGAACCAGCTCAAGGAAGAGCTGCTGCTATAAGTTTCCATCATAACCCACCTCCTTTCGGACCATACTATGGTTGTCAGGGAGGTGATAGCGATGGCCACTAACAAACAAAACAACAAAATTCAAAACCAAAACCAAAAGTACAACGCTGAGTTTTCCGAAGAAGTAGGGGCTGAAGCAGGGTCTGCTGCTGCTGAGAACAACGCGAAGAATGCCGTGCAAAACCGAAAAGTAAATGAATCTCAAAAATAAAGCAAGTATACTTCATACAACAACGGAGACTTGGACGCTTAACGTCCAGGTCTCTTTTTTAGTGTTTTTTCGCTTATGTTAAATTTAATGTTTTCAAAGGCTGTATTTTAGTGTAAAATAAATCTATTGTTATGAATGTTAACATATTAGGACAGGTGATGTTTCATGATTAACGCTTTGCTGACAGGGAACTCGATGCGCGTAAATAAGCGAAAAGCGGCTGAGATATACCCTTTTTTAGAAGCTTACATCGCTCATAGAGAGGCGCAAATCACGGAAATCGAGCAAGCGATCGGACGTTATGAGAAACGGCGTGCAATGGAAGAACGAAGCTATCAGTCTATGTCAGCTTTTCGTCGTATATTTGCGGGTAAAAAGCCGGATCATCATCTTGCCGTCGAATACATTCATTATGTGAAGAAACCTATGGAACAAATTCGATCGCTGCGTCTGGAGGTCGAGCAAGCCCGTGCCATCTTGACCGAAAGTCAGCCTACCGACTTGATCGACGTTAGCGAAGAGCTGGAGAAAGAACTGCAATCGAAACCTGTATAGATCGTAAGGGTTAGCGCTTCTGTCGCGAGACGGAAGTGTTTTTTTGTTGCGAGGGAAACCCGAGGCTGTCTTGCGGCAGCCTCAGGTTGACTTATCGATTTTTAAGCTGTTTCAGCTCGATGAAATCGTGCTCCTGGCTGTAGGCCGGGACGCCGTGGATACCGACATCGAGGCCGACGAGTTCTTCGTCGCGGCTGACGCGGATGGGAACCATTTTATTGATCAGCTTGAAGGCGATCCAGGTCATGGAAAAGCCCCAGATGATGATGACGACTAAGCCGAGCGCTTGAACGCCGAGCAATTGGAAGCCGCCGCCGTAGAACAAGCCGCTGTAGCCTTGGCCGATGCCTTCCGTCAGTTCAGGCTGGGCGAAGAGTCCGACGGCGAGCGCTCCCAGGCTGCCGCTAACGCCGTGAACCGCGAACGCGCCGACCGGATCGTCGATCCGTCTCGATTCAAGAAATTCGGTTGCGAATACCATGGCGATCCCGCATACCGCACCGATCAGGATCGCCGCCAAGTCGCTGACGAACGCGCAGCCGGCCGTGATGCCGACGAGACCCGCTAACGAGCCGTTAATGACCATCGGCGGGTCCGCTTTACGGTAGCGGATCATCGTAAACAGAATGCAAGTCGCTCCGCCGGAAGCGGCCGCAAGCATCGTCGTGACGGCGATGTGGCCGATCGAACCGTTGGTTGCGCTGAGCGTGCTGCCCGAATTGAACCCGAACCAGCCGAACCATAAAATAAAGGCGCCGACGGAGGCGAGCGGCAAGTTGGACGGCGGCACGATGTTCGCCGCGCCGCTTTCCGAAAACTTGCCGATCCGCGGTCCGATCAGGATCGCCGCGGCCAAGGCTGCAAAGCCGCCTAAAGCGTGGATGGTGGCCGAACCGGCGAAGTCAATCATGCCGAGGCCGCCGAGCCAGCCGCCGGCGCTCCATACCCAGTGTCCGGCAATCGGGTAAATAAAACCTGTCATGGCAACGGTGAACAAGATGTACGCATGAAAATTGATCCGTTCCGCCACCGCTCCGGAGACGATGGAGATGACGGCGATGACGAATGCGCATTGGAACAACCAGTACGTATCATGCGTAATCGTAAGCTGAATATGGGAAAGATCTCCTCCCATGATAAAGCCGGTCGTTCCGATCAAGCCGTGGAAATCTTTGCCATACATGAGTCCGAAACCGAAAAAGAAAAAATAAGAGCCCCGAAGGCAATGTCGACGAATACCTTCATGATGATGCTGACGGCGTTTTTTTGCCGAACGAACCCGGCTTCCAACAAAGCGAAGCCGCCTTCCATCAACAAGATCATGGCAGCGGTCAGCACGACCCAGATCGTATCCAAACCGCTCTGTATGGCGGTTAAATCCATGAACGTTCACTCCTCTTTTTACTCATTGAAGCGTTTTCGTTCCTCATTATAAGGTTCTCATGACAACAATGTCAACGGAATGCGTTAGATTAATTTACATACGCAATAATCCGTCAACGAACCCTGTTCCGCGGCTTGGACCCGAAAAATGATTGAACCGGGCGATGAGCATATTTTTACCGGAAAACGTTCATCCTATCTAGGAGTTTGGGTATGAATTTTTTTGCGGAGGGGATCCCATGGTTCCATTGGAGTCGACGCTGGTCGGACGCGAGGAAGCTTTCAATCAGGTCCGGCAGTATTTAAATACGAAGGAGTTCTCGCTCGGCGGGAACTGGGATTACGACCACGGTTATTTCGATCGGTATTTGGACGAAGCGCACAAGGTGTGGCTGCGCATACCGTTCCAGGTGACCCACGGGGTGCTCGACGGTGATAATGAATCGACGACGGCGGTTATTGAGATTGGCTCCCCGTTTGTGCTGAAGCACGTGTACAATGAAGGCATGGATAAGAACGCCCAGGCCGGTTTCGTGACGTCGTTGGTTAACCAATTTCAAGATCCGCTCGACAAAAACGCTCCGGTGGAGGACAAATGGGTGAGCCAAGCGAAGACGCTGCTGAAAGAAGTGGAGAGCGGCTGGCTTCCCCAATGAAATCGAATGGCTGCTCGAAGACCAAGGCTGAGCCCTCTGGTCTTCTTTGGGCTGACTATCTCTCGGGTGAACGTCTCCCAGGAAGTATACATACTTTTAACTCCGTTTTAGGTTTCTTTAAGGTTTCTTTAAGGTTCGACGTGCAATATGTGAATCAAGGGGAACGAATCCTCCAGCAGCAGTTGCCATTATATCAATCTCGTAGTTTGAGAAACGGAGGGCATGGAAGATGGATCAAAACAACAATAACAACAACAACAATAACAACAATTATAACCCGTTTAACGATTTCTTCCGCAAGCCGGAAGAGCGGGAGCGGCGCGAACAGACGACAAGCGATAATGAGGGGGCGAAAACTAGCTTGCCGGAAGAGACGGAAAGCCGCTCTTCGCACTATTTCGCTTACGGTCCTTATAAACCGAAGGCTTCGACTTCGGATTCAATGGCCGGCGACAGCGTCGGTTCCGCTCCAGTCGAAGTGACGCCGCCCAAACCGGTTCGTTCTTATTATACAAACGAGAGCGCTGAGCAGCCGTCTGCCGGTCAATGGCAGTTCGGCAAGCCGCCGAAGAAGAACAGCGGTTTCCGGGGCTTGTTCATCTCGTTCATGGCGGGTGTGCTGGTCGTCGGCTCGTTGATGTTTGCCTCGGACCGCATGAACCTGTTCACCGGCGCGCAAGGCGTGATGGCCGGTAACGGTTCGGGCTCGACAGGCTCGGCGTCGGCAGGCTCCTCGAACAATGGCGGGGTGAAGCCGACCGCGCTCGATATGTCCCGTCCTAACAACATCTCGGGAATCGTCGAACAGGCGAGCCCTGCGGTCGTGAAGATCGAGACGAAGGTGAAGGCGAAGAGCTCTTCGAGAGGCGGCAGCTCGCTCTTCAACGATCCGTTCTTTCGTCAATTTTTCGGCGACGACTTCGGGACGAACGGACAGCAGGACAATTCCGGACAATTGCAGCCCGGCGGGATGGGAACCGGTTTTATCTTCGAGAAATCCGGATATATTCTGACTAACGAGCACGTCATCGAAGGCGCGGACGAAATTTGGGTATACGTGCAGGGTCACGAGAAGCCGTTCAAAGCCGAACTGCTCGGCAACAGCTACGATCTCGACCTCGCCGCGCTGAAAATAACGCCGGAAAACGGCAAAGAATTCCCGGTTCTGCCGCTCGGCAGCGCGGACGATTTGAACGTAGGCGATTGGGTCGTGGCGATCGGCAACCCGTACGGCTTTGATCATACGGTCACCGTTGGCGTCTTGAGCGCGAAAGAGCGTCCGATCAGCATCCCGGATCAGAACGGCACGCGCGATTACAAGCATTTGCTGCAAACCGACGCGTCGATTAACCCGGGGAATTCCGGCGGCCCGCTGCTTAACCTGAACGGTGAAGTGATCGGCATCAATACGGCGGTTAGCGCACAAGCGCAAGGCATCGGCTTTGCGATTCCGACAAGCACAATCTCTTCGGTTCTTGACAACCTGAAGAACAATGTGAAAATTCCGAAAGAGCCGGCTCCGTATATGGGCATTTCCATGCAGGATATCGACAAGGAATGGATTGCCGAGCTGAAGCTTGAAAATAACGAAGGCGCAATCGTCGCGCAAGTCGAGCGTAAGAGCCCGGCCTTCAGCGCAGGGATTCGTCCTTACGACGTCATCGTCGAATTGAACGGCACGAAAGTGAAGACGTCTTCGGAAATCAGTGAAGCAATCAAGAAAACGAAGGTTGGCGATAAAGTAAGCCTGGGCATTATGCGGGACGGCAAGAAGCAAGTCATTGAAGTAACGATCGGCAACCGCAATGCGGAATAATATGCCGTAAGCGCAAGCTTGCAAGGGAAAGAAGCAGGGCAACGTATGCAGAAAAGCCCTGCTTCTTTTTTTGCGTGAAGACGAGCTGGCACCATTAGATTCGGCAAGCAAATTCCGTTACAATAAAGGCAGAGGCAGGTGTATACCGAAATGAGAGAAAAAATATTAGTCATCGACGACGATGAGAAAATTACGTCCATGCTCCGCCGCAGCCTGGCTTTCGAAGGGTACATGGTGTTTACTGCCAATCACGGCATGGACGGCTTGAAGCAAATACTGGAGAACGAGCCGGATGTTGTCATCCTCGATGTCATGATGCCGCAGCTCGACGGCTGGGAGGTCGTCAGACGCATTCGCGAAGGCGGCTCCGATGTGCCGGTGCTGATGCTGACCGCGAAGGATGAAGTGTCCGATCGGGTAAAAGGTCTCGATTTGGGAGCGGACGATTATTTGGTCAAGCCGTTCGCGCTCGAGGAGCTCTTAGCTCGCGTTCGCGTTCTCCTGCGGCGCAAAACGTCCGAGAAAGCCGAGACCCAGGCGAACAAGCTGCAGTATCAGGATGTGTTCATGGATCTCGATACGCGCGAAGTGTTCCGGGGCGGCCAACGGATCGAGCTGACGACGAAGGAGTTCGATCTGCTCCACCTGTTCCTGCAAAATCCGCGCCGCGTCTTGTCCCGCGATATCATTATGGAAAAAATATGGGGATACGACTACAGCGGAGAATCGAACGTGCTGGAGGTATATATTGCGCTGCTTCGGCAAAAAACGGAGGAGTACGGGCATAAGCGCCTGATACAGACCGTGCGCGGAGCGGGTTACGTGCTAAGAGGAGAAGGCTGACATGTCGATACGTCTGCGCCTGACGTTATGGTACACCGGGATACTGACGGCTACGTTGCTGATCCTGGCGTTGGGGCTTTATTTTTTCATGAACTACATTTTGTTTAGCGGCATCAAGACGGAATTAAAGGACGAGGCGAATTATGTGCTTCAACGGGTCCGGGCGCTGCCTACCGTATCGTCGCAAGGCTTCAGCTTCAATTTCGAGCTGGAGGGACGAAACTCGATTCGCAGCAGCAAGCTGCTGGTACAGATCGTCAATTTGCAGGACGGGCGTAAATTTCGCGCATCGGACTTAATAGAAGCGGGCATCGAATTTCCGGATGTGACGCCGTCTAAAGTCAACTGTGTGCTTGCCCAGGAATGCGTGTTCGACAAGGTGAAAATCGACGGATACGACTTTCTCGTTTACAACGCGCCGGTGTATCCAACCGCGTTCTTCGGCCCGAAGGACCAGCCGATCGGCATGCTGCAGGCGGCTTTCTTCGTTGGGCAATCCGAACGGGTGCTCGTGCTGCTGCGTTTGGTGCTGACTTTGTCCATGCTGCTTGTGATCGTGCTCGCCGCCTCGATCGGGTGGTTTCTCGCGAGGAAGGCGCTGCGCCCGATCGAACAGGTCATAGCGGCGACCAATCAGATCGAGAAGGGGGCGGATCTGCAGCGGCGCATCGAGTATCAGGGGCCCGGCGACGAAATCGGCGTGCTGATCGAAACGATCAACGGCATGCTGGGCCGGCTTCAGGGCGCTTACGCCGAGCTGGAAGAAGCTTATAGCGCGCAGCGGCGGTTCGTCTCGGACGCGTCGCACGAGCTGCGGACGCCGCTCACGACGATTCGCGGCAACGTCGAGCTGCTCGAGAAGATGTGGAAGCAGATGATGCAGGCAGAGCCGTCGAATTTGCCGGCCGTGGAGCTCAGTCTGGAAGCGATGCGCGATATTTCCGGCGAAGCGCAGCGGATGTCCAGGTTGGTTAATGACCTGCTGGCGCTCGCGCGGGCGGATGCGGGCTTCCAGATCGAGAAGCGGGAGCTGGCGGTGAAGCCGCTGCTGGAAGAGGTGGCGCGCAAAGCTCAGATGCTTCCGCGCTCAGCCGAATGGATCGTGGGAGATTTATCGCCGGCCGAGGATATTTCCATCTACGGCAATCAAGATTATTTGCAGCAGCTGATTTTCATTTTCATCGAGAATGCGTTCAAGTACACGGAGCACGGCTTCGTGCGGATGGACGCGCTGCGTCACGGCGGGCAGGTCGGGATTCGTATCGCAGACACGGGAATCGGCATGGAGAAAGAGGAAGTGCCGCATATCTTCGAACGGTTCTACCGGGCGGACGTGTCGCGTGGACAAAAAACCGGCACCGGTCTAGGCTTGTCGATCGCCAAGTGGATCATTGACGAGCATCAGGGGTCCATCGAAGTAACGACGAGCAAAGGCGAAGGGACGACGTTCGTGGTCTGGTTTCCGGTTGCCCACGGATCGGGGCTCGAGGGCGGTCGGGAGAGCAGCCATTCCATCGGTGAGGGGAATGAGGTATAATAAAAATAAAGACTATTTTCGACAGGCGGTGCAAGCATGGACGTGATCAAAATATCCCCCCGCGGTTATTGTTACGGGGTTGTGGATGCTATGGCGTTGGCCATGCAAACGGCCAAAAACTTTAATCTGCCGAGGCCTATATATATATTGGGCATGATTGTGCATAACGCCCATGTGACGGATTTCTTCGAGAAAGAAGGCATCGTGACGCTGGACGGATCGAACCGCCTCGACATCTTGGATCAGATCGAGCAAGGCACGGTCATTTTCACGGCGCACGGCGTTTCGCCGGAGGTTCGCCGCCGCGCGCGCGAGAAGGGGCTGGCTGTCGTGGATGCGACTTGTCCCGACGTGACGAAGACGCACGACTTGATTCGCGAGAAAGCGGCGGAAGATTACCATATCATCTATATCGGGAAGAAAGGCCATCCCGAGCCGGAAGGAGCGATCGGCGTCGCGCCGGAGCGCGTGCATTTGATTGAAAAGCCGGAGGAAATCGACGAGCTCGGGCTGAGCGCGGAGAAGATCGTGATCACGAATCAAACGACCATGTCGCAGTGGGATATCAAGCATATTATGAATCGTCTGCTCGAGAAATTCCCGCATGCCGAAATTCATAATGAAATATGCCTGGCGACGCAGGTGCGTCAGGAAGCGGTAGCCGAACAGGCGAAGGATGCCGATCTCGTGCTTGTCGTCGGCGATCCGCGCAGCAACAACTCGAACCGGCTGGCTCAGGTGTCCGAGGAGATTGCAGGCGTGAAGGCCTATCGTATTGCGGACATCACCGAACTGAATACGGAATGGCTGAAGCCGGTGCGGCGCGTAGCCGTAACGTCCGGGGCATCGACGCCGACGCCCATTACGAAAGAGGTTATTCATTTCCTGGAGCAGTACGAGGCGAACGATCCGGCTACATGGGAAATTCGCCGGACCGTCAATTTGAGCCGGTTAATTCCTACGCCAAAAACGAAAGCAGCCGCAAAGTAATCGACAAGGAAGGAAATGGACAACAGCAAATGCGTAAAATGGCGAAACTCAAAAAAACGTTCCAGCTCCGATCCATTGGTCGCTGGTTTCGATATAAATATTTGCAGTTGACCCGGGCCAAAGGCGGGCCTGCCTTGGTAGCCATGGGCTTTTCGATCGGGATATTCGTCGAGATGTTCACGCTTCCGACGGGCGGGCTTGCTTTTTTGCTCATCTTTCCGCTGGTATACTTGCTTCGCGCAAGCGTGGCGTCCGCTCTTCTCGGCTTTATGTTCGGTAAAGTTATTTATTTGCCGCTGATGTTTTTTCATCGCCAGATGGGGGCGCTCGTGCTGCCTCACGGCATTCACGGCGCTTGGATCGAACGATTGCCGGAATGGCTGGACCGATTCCTGAAGTTCTATTTGAAGCTGTTCGTCGGAGGCGTGATCAACGGTCTCATTCTTGCCATCATCGCTTACTTTCCGATCCGCTGGACGCTGCAATGGGTCGACCAAAACCGTAAAGAGAAGCGGCGTAAACGAAAAGAACAACTGCTGCTGCCAACGAACGGGAACGGATAACGATCATAAAATAATCAAGACTTGACGGAGAGAGGGTCTCCGTTGTATATTCGCTTTAGTGATTAAAAGCTTAAAAGCGTATAAGCGTCGAAGCGTCTATGTACGAAAATTTGACCGAGAGGGTGTTCCGCATGATCGCTATCATTTCGAATAAAACACCGGAAGAGCGCATTTCCGAAATCGTTCACCATATTGAGAAGCACGACGTGAAAGCTCACATTTCACGCGGCGTAGACCGTACCGTTATCGGTATCGTCGGGAATGCGGGCCCTGTGCTGGCCGAGCAGCTGCGTCAATTGTCCGGCGTCGAGCAGGTTGTGAAAATCTCGAAGTCCTATAAGCTGGCCAGCCGCGATTTTCATCCCGATCCCACGATCATTCAATTGAAAGGCGTGGAGATCGGCGGCGATCAGCTGGTCGTCATGGGCGGACCGTGTGCCGTCGAATCGCCGGAGCAGATCGATGAGATTGCGCGGCTGGTGAAGGCCAGCGGCGCACAAGTGCTGCGCGGCGGTGCATTTAAACCAAGAACGGGTCCTTACAGCTTTCAAGGCGTCGGCGTCGAAGGTCTCGTCATGATGGCGGAAGCCGGCAGGAAGCACGGGTTGCTGACGATCACCGAAGTGATGACGCCGGAATACGTGGATGTCTGCGCTGAGTACGCCGATATTTTGCAAGTCGGCACGCGCAATATGCAAAACTTCGATCTGCTGCGCAAGCTCGGCCAGATTCAAACGCCGGTGCTTCTCAAGCGGGGATTCAGCGCGACGTACGATGAGTTTCTGAATGCGGCTGAATATATACTGGCTGGCGGAAACCCGAACGTTATGCTTTGTGAGCGCGGAATCCGAACGTTCGAGTCTTATACCCGAAACACGCTTGATCTGGCGGCGATTCCGGTGCTGCAGTCGCTCAGCCATCTGCCGGTGATTTCCGATCCGAGTCACGGCACGGGTCGTCGCGAGCTTGTCGAACCGATGAGCAAGGCGTCCGTTGCCGCAGGAGCTAACGGGCTCATCGTCGAGATGCATACGGACCCCGACAACTCCATGACGGGAGACGGCGTTCAGTCGCTGTTCCCGGACCAATTCGCCCGGCTGATGCAGGATTTGGAGAAGCTGGCGCCGTTGTGCGGCAAACGTTTCGATACCGTCAAGGAACCCGTCGCCGCTGTGAACTCGTAACCGAATATTCGTTTTTTTAAAGAAGGATGCTTGATCTCAGGCGGATGCCGCAAGAGATTAAGCATTTTTTTGTCGAAAATGTGACTAAAACCCGGCCGGGTGTGAGCATACCTAACACCTTCATAAAAAATACCTTACATAACTATTGACGGTTCTTGATGCGAAGTTTTATAATAACCACATATCCAAGAGAAAACTTGAACAATGTTCGCTCGAACAGGTCAAAATGTTCGGAATTTAGGAGGTAAGTGAGTCCATGTCAGTTCAAAACGTGTTAAATACCATCAAAGAAAAAGGCATCGAGTGGGTAGATTTCCGTTTCGTCGATCTT
The DNA here is from genome assembly GCF_016586185.1 of Paenibacillus sp. EPM92. Lineage (NCBI taxonomy): Bacteria > Bacillati > Bacillota > Bacilli > Caryophanales > Paenibacillaceae > Paenibacillus > Paenibacillus sp. EPM92. The sequence goes on along the minus strand of NZ_BCPS01000103.1, from coordinate 33,230 downwards.
AACGGTAGAGCGCATCATATCTCCCTTCCTGCATCTGAAGTTGAAGAAGAGACTTTCCAAAACGGCGTAGCCTTCGACGGTTCTTCCATCGTCGGTTTCAGAGGCATCGAAGAGTCCGACATGGTTATGATGCCGGATACGGAATCCTCCTTTGTCGATCCGTTCACTGCTCATCCGACATTGGTTATTATGTGTAACATCCATACGCCTGATGGCGAGCGTTATGAGCGCGATCCGCGCAGCATCGCTCAGAAGGCTGAAGAATATTTGAAAAAAGCCGGCGTAGGTACGGCAGCATTCTTTGCTCCGGAATCCGAATTTTTCATCTTCGACGAAGTTCGTTTCGAGAGCAAACAAAACTCTTCTTCCTACTTCGTAGATTCCGAAGAAGCTCACTGGAACTCGAACCGTAAAGAAGAAGGCGGCAATCTCGGCTTTAAAGTAGGCCATAAAGGCGGATACGTGCCGGTTGCTCCGACGGATTCCCAACAAGACATCCGTTCCGAAATGTGCCGTCTGTTGATCGAATCCGGTCTTCGCATCGAGCGTCATCACCATGAAGTGGCGACTGCGGGTCAAGGCGAGATCAACTTCCGTTTCGATACGTTGACGAAAACAGCCGATAACTTGATGAAATACAAATATATCGTGCAAAACACAGCTCGCCAATACGGCAAAGTGGCTACGTTCATGCCGAAACCGCTGTTCGGCGATAACGGTAGCGGGATGCACGTTCACCAATCGATCTTTAACGGCGACCAGCCTTTGTTCTATGACAAGAACGGTTACGGTAACTTGAGCGAGCTCGCTTTGAACTACATCGGCGGTATCTTGTACCATGCACCGGCTTTGATCGCATTGACGAACCCGAGCACGAACTCGTTCAAACGTTTGGTTCCTGGTTACGAAGCGCCGGTTAACCTCGTGTTCTCCAAAGGCAACCGTTCGGCAGCCGTTCGTATTCCGGTGGCCGCTGTAACGCCTAAAGGCTGTCGTATCGAGTTCCGTACACCGGACAGCACGGCTAACCCTTACCTCGCATTCGCAGCCATGCTGCTTGCAGGTCTGGACGGCATCAAGAAGAAAATCGATCCTCGCGCCCTCGGTTACGGCCCGCTCGACAAGAACATCTACGAGCTGTCCGATGCAGAGAAAGGCGAAATCCGCAGCGTACCGGGTACGCTCGACGAAGCGCTTAACGCGCTCGAAGCGGACTATGAGTTCTTGACGGAAGGCGGAGTCTTCACGAAAGACTTCATCGACAACTACGTTTCCTTGAAACGTGACGAAGCGAAAGCTGTTTCCATCCGCATTCATCCGCACGAATATTCGTTGTACTTCGATCTGTAAAAAATTTCAATCATCTATATAGTAAGGGACTGCCTCTAAGTCATGACTTAGGAGCAGTCCCTTTTTTATGATAAAACCCACGGGGTATCACCGTAGTCTATTCCTTATTGCCGGGTTAACGAAAGTCGGGGATGATGTCAAAGGGGAACGGGGCGGAAAGTCATACCGGTGCGGTGCAGCCGCAATCGAAACGGACGTGGGTCTGGATCATTAGCTGCGGATATGGCGATAGGCGCTATCCGGCTATGATTCGGGGCGGGTATGCCTGTATGTCCTAAGAGAAAATGCCGTGACGCCGGAGATTTAACCGTTATTAATGGAACGTTCGGCTCGAACAAAAGCAATAAATCTTTTGGCTTCTTCCGGGGTCAGCTTTTTTCCGTCAATGGTCAAAGAGAATTTTTCTAAAATATTGTCGTCGGATAATTCCAGACTGTCCACAAACTCTCTCACTTCTTCATCAAGCACAATATGAGGATCGTCGGTTCTTCCTAACAAGTAATCGATAGATACATTGAAAAAACCGGCAATATTCGTGATCGTATCATAGTCCGGCGCTCTTCTGTTATTTTCGTAGTGGGATAGAGAAGCGCGAGTGATACCGAGTTTATTAGATAATTCCTCTTGTGTCATCGCGTGTTTTTCTCTTAATGAAGCAATGCGCTCCCCATACTTCATGTAATTTAACCCCCGTTAAAGACTGTGATTGTGCTATGACAATAAGAATACGCTACACTTCATTATACCATGTTTTCATAAGAAAAAATGTAAAAAAAACACTTGACACTGATACGATACGTATCATATTTTAGTAATAGTTGTTTGATTTATAACATTTTGTATCGAATAAAACAATCTTTGAGCATATATTACCTAAAAACTTGAGCTGCGGGAAGATGCCTGATGAACCAATCTATGCAGCGGAGTTTATGGGCATCTCCGAACTGCACTTTTGACTGAGCATCGGGCCGCTTGGCTCTGCATGATGAAGCAGATCACATAACGTTCCCGTTGAAATGGACTGCAGCGATACAACGTACCGTCAATCGGATAGATATCATCATTTTGCCCCCCGATTGGAATTTCAAACCTGAAACAGCGTGCTTTCAATCCTTTCATCTATGGAGCACAAGTGCGAAAAGCATAAGCTATAACTAATGAAGCTGAAGATACTAAACAATAGGAGTGGGTAAAGTATGGTAATAAAGAAAACGCTGGTTGCCACCTTAAGCGTTAGTTTGGTGTATGGCAGCCTGCTCTGCGGGCCGGTACCTTTGGCCGATCGGCTTCAAGGAGAGGTCTATGCCGCAACGGTGCCGTTTCCCAACAAGCAGCTGCTGGATGAGATCAACCTGCTCCGAAGTATCATGACTTCTGAGGAGTTGCAAGCGATCAAAGAAGCACGGGAACGAATGGTAGCCATGAGATCGGATCTAAGCGGAAATAGGGATCTGGTCAAGCCCGTTTGGGGAAAAATTGAAACCAGGAAGGGCCAATCGGAGTCATACCCTGAGGTGACTCAGGAAAATGTGCTGCACCTGGTTCTTGAGCTTGCATTTTATTATGATCAACAAGGCAGAGGACTGAACACGGTTATTACCAGTGAAAAGAATCGGCAGATCGTCGATCAGCTGATCAAATTAGGCGGTTTTCCCGGCGGCATCAACGATGTGACGCTGAACGATGTGAATCTGATAATTAGCAAAATTAAAATGAACATCATCAACCGCTATAGAAGCATGACATTATCCCAGTTATTAAGGTTAGCATCCGACCCGGACCAAGTTTATTCTATGATTGAAGAGGATCTGCAAAGGATCGTCAATGACCCTGGCCTGAAAATCAGCAAACTATTGAACAATCTTGGGATTACGGGGAAGGACCTGTCCGATACCGTCAGATTGTTCATTCCTGAGGTCGATTCGGAGCGCAAAGCGGTACTGGCTTGGGCTTCGGTCATCAGCCGGGCGTGGGGCTTGGGACAAGGGGGAAGCGGAGGCGATTCCGGCGGAGGCGGAGTGCCGACGCCGTCTCCGGGTGCTCCTTCACCGGAAACTCCGGCAACTCCTCCGTCCGATTTCACAGGTAACCTGGAGGGTGACGCGCTGTCCATAAGCAGAGAGACCGAGGGCGGAAGAACCTTAACGAAAGCCATAGTAGATTCCGGCAGGCTTACGGAGGCTTTCGAAGCGATTGCATCCGGTGAAGCCGGCGGGAATGAAATCAAAATCGATTTAACTAAGGCTGAGTTTCCTCTGCAAATCGAGCTTCCTGCGCCGCCGCTAAAAGACGCCGCTCAAAGCGAAGCGGTCGTTCGACTCGCCGGCAATGGCGTAAGCTATGCGGTGCCCGCAGCTATTTTTGCGAGACTCAACTCCGCCAATCAGAAGGTGGTCATTACCATATCGGATGTTGTTGGAACGGCCAGGAACCAAGTTCATCAGGCTGTTCAACAAACGAAAGCGAACTTATTGCTGCCGGAACCATTCGATTTTTCAATCCGGGTTGAAAATACGAACGGCACTCGTTCACCGTTCAGCGATTACAGCGGAATTTATGTGGAGCGCACCGTAACGCTGCCCGGACAAGTAAACAGCGACCGTTCAACAGCGGTATCCTACGATCCGGTTACCGGCAGGCTGAATTTTGCTCCGTCCACATTTACATCCTTGTCTGACGAACAAACGCAAGTGAATATCAGGTCGCCGCATGATACCGTCTATACCGTCATCTCCTCCGAGAAAACCTTTAAAGATATTTCGGGACACTGGGCTAAGAAGGAAATCGAAACGTTGGCATCCAAGCTCATTGTGGACGGAACGGATGCGGAGCTTTACTCGCCTGATACTCCGTTGACCCGGGCTCAGTTCACCGCATTGCTCGTTCGTTCCTTAGGCATCAAGGAAGCCGGATACAGCTCGCGCTTTACGGATGTATCGACCTCCGACTGGCACAGCGGTTCCGTGGAAGCGGCTGTCAGCGCCGGGTTGATCGAAGGGTATGAAGATGGAACGTTCCGGCCGGATGAACCGATTCAGCGCGAACAACTGGCGGTGATGATTGCCCGCGCCAGCCGTTTTGCAGGGCGGACGCTGCCTGCAACCACAATAGCCGAGGGGAAATGGGATCAGCTCGAAGACCGCAGCGGAGTCAGCCTATGGGCGGTACAATCTGTGAAGCAATCACTGCAGGCAGATTTGCTGGAAGGGGTTCAGGACAAACGTTTCGAACCGAAAGAAAAGGCGACAAGAGCCCAAGCAGCCGTCATCTTGAAACGTCTGTTAACTTACTTGAAGTTTATCGATTAAGCGAATCTTACCGGCGGGACTCTCTCGAGGAGAGTTCCGCTTTTCCATTTAATCAGGAGACCGCTTTCAAGGATAAAAAAACTTTAGGTAAATATGCCTGTTTTTTGGCTTAATTAACTAGAAAACCACATGATTCGACACAAAAAACATTTGACAAGATACAAAATGTATCATAGAGTGATAATATAAAAAAACGGAATTTTTATAAACAATTCAAACCAATTCGTATGATTAGGGGGGAGTTTACCATGAGTAACCAAAGCTCAAGCTATGCCAAGATTCAGTTGGACGTAAACAAGATCATGTCCCAGCTTCATCTCAACGATGTCAAGTGCTCCCGGGTACTCTCCGATGTTCAGAATCCGTCCGGACTTCCCGTCCAAGCCGCACCTCCTCAACATATCGTCGCTACAAAAAAAAAAATACGACTTGACATGATACATAAAGTATCATAAATTGTATTTGTGCGTTATATGATACCGATAGTATCAATCAAATGAGATTGTGTGTTCTTATTCAAGAACAACTTTATAAAGAGGAGGGAAATAATTCGCTTTGCATGATACAAAATGTATCTAATAGTCTTCCAGGTTAAAAATTCTAATGAATGCGGAGAATGTACATGGAATTAGAACTAAAGGAATATTTCAGCATTATCAAAAAACGGATTTGGATGTTAGTCGTTATCGTTCTTGTATCTTGCATCACTACCGGGATCGTCAGTTATTTCTATATCAAGCCTGTTTATTCCGCAACCACCAAGCTGATCGTTAATAAATCCAGCGAGATCAGCGGGATCGAAACGTTAAACACCGACATTGTCCGGTTAAATATCATGCTGGTGAACACGTACAAAGAAATTATCAAGACACCGGCCATCATGGATCAAGTGGCGGAACAGTATCCGGATTTGGAATTAACCTCGGAGCAGCTGACCGAAAAGATCAAGGTGAGTTCGGTTAACGATACGCAAGTGATTACGTTAACTGCAGAGGATTATTCCCATGCCAAAGCCGTTGCAGTCGTCAATGCGGTATCGGAGGTGTTCAAGAACCAGATCCCGCACATCATGAAGGTCGATAACGTCATGATTTTGAACGAAGCGAAGACTCAGGATCATCCGGTGCCTGTAAAGCCCAAGCCGGAACTCAATCTGGCGATTTCCTTCGTAGTGTCGTTAATGGTTACCATCGGGATTATCTTTTTATTGGAGTATCTGGACGATACGATCAAGACGGAAGCGGACGTTCAGCAGATTCTGGAGCTGCCCGTATTGGTCACGATCCATAAGATCCATAAGGATGAATTCAAGGATAATAAAACCGGTCAACCATTAAGCGAGCAGGTAGGTGAGAAGTCCTATGCGAACCTCGGTTAACGATTATCGCATCATAACCGATTTGAACCCGAGATCTTATATATCGGAAGCTTATCGAACGCTAAGAACCAACATTCAATTCTCTACGATTGACGATAATATCCGAAGTATCGTCATCACTTCACCGGAACCGTCCGAAGGCAAAACGACTACCATTGCGAATTTGGCCGTCGCTTTCGCTCAAGAGGGGAAGAAGGTGATCCTTATCGATGCCGACCTTCGCAAACCGACGCTGCACCGATACTTTATGAAATCGAATCGCATCGGTTTATCCAATCTTTTGGCGGGACAATTTACTTTACAGCAAGCGATTGTCGATACCCATGTTGACCATCTGTCTCTGATCTGTTCGGGTCCTGTTCCGCCCAATCCGGCGGAAATGCTGAATTCCAAGCGAATGGAGCAGCAGTTGAAGGAGCTGCAAGAAACGTACGATATCATCCTTCTGGATACGCCGCCTGCCTTGGTGGTGACGGATGCACAGGTGCTCTCGGCCAAATGCGACGGCGTGGTTGTCGTCCTTAACAGCGGAAAGGTCAAGCGGGATACGGCGCTGAAAGCATTGGAGCGGTTAAATCAAGTGAATGCGAAGGTGCTGGGTGTCGTATTGAACAACAAGGAACGCAAGCATAAGGAAAGTCCTTATTACTACTACTACTACTACGGTTCGAACGATAAAGAATAGCTTGGCATAAGCAAGTACAGGTAATGTCTACTGCACCTTTATCACTGTAGGCACTCGGTCATGCTGTGGGCGGCTTGCCGCCTTAGACGTACATCGTCGAGGGTGTGATGTGAGGAGGGGTTGGATGCCCTGTATTATTTTTATTTTGCATCAGGAAAGGTGGGAACTGACGTAATTTTCATATGAAGCCAAAAGGAGGTGTTCGACAGACATGAACCCAAGGTTGGATGAGCCCAATCTAAGATTTTTAGCGGAAGAACTGGAAACATTCATACTTGATGTTATACGCGACGAAGATGCCATAGAACAAACTTACATTGAAGTCATCAAAGAGATTATGTGAGATATATCCATCCACCACAAAAAACGTAGAAGGAGATCAGAATGATCGGAAAACGAATCCAGCTGTATAGGCAAAAGAAACGGCTTTCCCTTACCGATTTGGCCAAACGGGCAGGCGTAGCAAAGTCTTATTTGAGCTCGATTGAACGAAACATACAGAAAAATCCGTCCATTGAATTCTTGAATAAAATTGCCGAGGTGCTCGGCGTTCAGATAGAAGCTCTGATAAAGGATGAAGTGGGGGAGGAGTTAACTCCTTCGGATAAAGACTGGCTGCAATTTTCCAGTGAAGCCAAACGTATGGGACTCAGTGTAGAGATGTTCCGCCAAATGTTGGAGCAGTACGGCAGAAATGTAGAGAAGTAATGAATGATTAACGAGGGGAGAAACGCGGATGACGTATCGACGACGTTTGGCTTATTTAATGCTGATCGATTCCATCATCGTACTGACTTCTATATATGTCAGTAATTTGATGCTGGTGCCTCCGGCACAACTGGTGTTTACACCGACACTTCTCATCAGCTCGATCAGTCTTTTGATATGCCATCATTTATTTGCTTCTTATTATAAGTTGTATAAAAGAGTGTGGAAATACGCCAGTGTCGGCGAATTGGTATCCATCTTTAAAGCGATAACCTTTTCCATTCTCATCACTTATCTAGTTCAAGTGGCTGCACTTCAGGCGGTGTATCACCGTACCTTGATCATTACCTGGATGATGCACATTATCCTCATCGGCGGTGTCCGTTTCTCGTGGAGGTTATATCGCGACAGCCACATCTCCAAGGTGGATAACAGCGGTAAGAAACGTACGCTAATCGTCGGGGCGGGAGCAGCGGGCACCATGGTGGCCAGACAGCTCAAGCACAATCAAGAAGCAGAATTGTATCCCGTTGCTTTCATTGACGATGACGCGACGAAGCACAAGCTGGAGCTGCTGGGTATTCCGGTCTTAGGCGGCAGAGAAAAAATTGAGAAGGCTGTCAACAATTTGGGCATTCAAAATATCATTATAGCGATCCCTTCCCTCAGTAAAAAGGAACTGAATCAAATCGTAACCGAGTGCAATAAGACGAGAGCGAAAGCGCAAATTGTACCGATGCTTGAGGATTTGATGACCGGTAAAATTGCGGTCAGCGAATTTCGGGATGTACAAGTGGAAGACTTGCTCGGCAGAGAACCGGTGGAGCTGGATACCTCGGCTATTGCCGATTACATTACCGGAAATACCGTTCTGATTACCGGAGCAGGCGGTTCGATCGGCTCGGAAATTTGCCGGCAAGTGACAAAATTTTCTCCCTCCAGAATGATCCTGTTGGGGCACGGGGAGAACAGCATCTATTCCATTGAAATGGAGCTGAAGTCAAGCCATACGAACAAGATTGAATACATCACCGAGATTGCGGATATTCAAGACCGCGACAAGATCTTTAAGATCATGGAACAGCATAAGCCCAGCGTCGTTTTCCATGCGGCTGCTCATAAGCATGTCCCTTTGATGGAACGAAATCCGGAAGAAGCGGTGAAAAACAATGTGATAGGGACCAAAAATGTTGCGGAGGCTGCGGATCATCATGGCGTTGGCACGTTTGTTATGATATCTACGGATAAAGCGGTTAATCCAACCAGTGTGATGGGTGCAACAAAACGGCTCGCGGAAATGATTATTCAGGATCTGGGCCAGAGAAGCCGCACAAGATTTGTCGCCGTTCGCTTTGGCAATGTATTGGGCAGCCGGGGCAGCGTGATCCCGCTCTTTAAGGAGCAGATCCGAAAGGGAGGCCCGGTCACGGTAACTCATCCGGATATGGTTCGCTATTTCATGACCATCCCGGAGGCTTCCCGATTAGTTCTTCAGGCCGGTGCACTGGCTAAAGGCGGTGAGATTTTCGTCCTGGATATGGGAGAACCGGTGAAGATTGTGGATCTTGCGAAAAACTTAATCCGATTGTTCGGATATACCGAGGAGGAAATCGGCATTGAGTTTTCAGGAATCAGACCGGGCGAGAAATTGTTTGAAGAGCTGCTGAACGATAACGAGGTTCATGAAGAGCAGGTGTATCCGAAGATTTATGTAGGCAAAGCAGCCTTGAACCATATGCAATGGATTGATAGGCTCATTGAGAATTATAAAGAGCAGGCGCCAATTCCATTGCGGGAAGAGATTATGGATATCGTGTTTGATAGGAAGAAGGTAAAGCCGGAGCTCGTGGTTGTTAAGTAATTAATGAAGAATGAATTAATATGAAGATAAGGAGAACTGCCTAAGATGAAGGTTCGGAAGGCAATTATACCGGCAGCGGGTCTTGGCACCCGATTTCTTCCCGCCACCAAGGCAATGCCGAAGGAAATGCTGCCGATCGTCGATAAGCCAACGATTCAATATATCGTAGAAGAAGCGGTTGCATCGGGAATCGAGGATATTATTATCGTCACCGGGAAAGGGAAAAGGGCGATCGAGGATCATTTCGACAATTATTTTGAGCTGGAACAGAATTTGCTGGAAAAAGGCAAGTTGGAGCTTCTGGATGAAGTGCAAAAGTCTTCTAAAATGGCAGATATTCATTACATCCGGCAAAAAGAACCCAAGGGACTCGGCCATGCTATCTGGTGCGCACGGAAGTTTATCGGCAACGAACCGTTTGCCGTGCTGCTTGGAGACGATATTGTACAGGCAGCGAAGCCATGCTTGAAGCAAATGATGGAGCAGTTTGATCGATATAAATCTTCCGTAATCGGCGTACAGACGGTTTCGGACGAAGAAGTGTCACGTTACGGTATTGTAGACAGCAAAGAGATTCACAATCGACTGTACAGTGTAAATGATCTGGTAGAAAAGCCGAAGAGAGAACAGGCTCCGTCCAATTTGGCAATTATGGGTCGTTATATTTTAACACCAAGAATCTTCGAAATATTAGAAAATCAGACACCGGGGGCAGGTGGAGAAATTCAGCTTACCGATGCCATTGCCGAATTGAATCGTTATGAAGCCGTTTATGCGTATAACTTTGAGGGTGTACGATACGATGTAGGGGAGAAATTTGGATTTATTCAAACAACGATCGAGTTTGCATTAAAACGAGACGAGTTGAGAAGCGATTTGTTGCAGTATCTTTCAAACATAATTGAAAAAGAGCATGTGACTATGAAATAGATTATTTTTGTTACGTATTGTTTTTTATAGCTAAAGCGTTTAATTATTAGGAAAGCTAGGATAGTTTTTAGCGGCTTAGTAATTGGTTGGATAACAGAAATTTGTGTATCCAAATTAAGTGCTAAAATACTAATAACTATCAAGGAGTGTAACTGATATGTATATGAAAATTAAAAGATTGATAGATATCATTCTTTCTTTAATAGGATTAATAGTTTTATCGCCAATATTTTTGTTTCTTATTATAGCTATCAAACTGGATTCACGAGGACCGGTACTGTTCAAACAAAAAAGAGTTGGTATCAACAAAACACATTTTAATATATTGAAGTTCCGAACTATGAAAATAAATACGCCTAAGGATACTCCGACTCATTTATTAGAAAACCCGCAGCAATACATAACAACGATGGGTAAGTTCTTGAGAAAAACTTCACTTGATGAACTACCGCAAATTTGGAATATATTTGTTGGGCAGATGAGTATTATTGGGCCCAGACCGGCGTTATGGAATCAGTATGATTTGATTGCTGAACGTGATAAGTATGGTGCCAATAACGTGCAGCCTGGATTGACAGGTTGGGCACAGATTAATGGTAGGGACGAACTTCCTATTGATATAAAGGCGAAGTTGGATGGGGAGTATATTGAGAAGATAAGTTTTTGGATGGATGTTAAGTGCTTTTTCGGGACTATCGTTAGTGTTGTTAAGAGTGACGGGGTTATTGAAGGCGGGATTGGGTCAATGGGAAAAAAGGAAGTGGCAAGTAGTAAGGAGAGCATTTTAAAATGAAAAAAATACTAATAACAGGAATAACCAGCTATGTAGGAACAAGCCTAGAGAAGTGGCTAGAAAAATTTCCCACTAGATATTCAATAGATTCGATTAGCTTAAGAAATGATTCATGGAAAGAACAAGATTTCTCAAAGTATGATGTTGTGTTTCATGTGGCAGGGGTAGCACACGTCTCAACAGATCCTAGAATGGAAGAGACGTATTATAAAGTGAACCGTGATCTTACAATAGACACCGCTGAAAAAGCTAAAGCAGAAGGTGTAAAGCAGTTCATTTTTATGAGCAGTATTATTGTGTATGGAGATAGCAGCAATAATAAAAGGGTTATTGATAAAAACACAGTACCTACGCCGAGTAACTTTTATGGTAATAGTAAATTGCAAGCAGAAGAGGGATTAAAGCTTTTGGACGATGATGAATTTAAGGTGGTAATTTTGAGGCCTCCAATGATTTATGGAAAAGGATCAAAAGGCAATTATTCAAAGTTGTCAAAGGCGGCACAGATTCTACCGTTGTTTCCTGACATTAATAATGAGCGGAGTATGCTTCATATAGATAATCTATGTGAGTTTATTAGACTTATGGTTGATAATGAAGAGAGAGGGTTTTTCTTTCCTCAAAATAGTGAATATGTTAATACAAGTAAATTGGTAAGGCTGATTGCTGAAGCGCATGGGAAGAAGATTAAACTTACAAAGGTGTTCAACCCGGCTATAAAGGTGATGGGATTAAGGCTAGGGATTGTTAATAAAGTATTCGGCAATTTAGTCTATGAGAAAAAAATGAGCACTTATAAAAATCATTATCAAATTAGGGATTTACGAGAAACGATTGAAATGACGGAAAAGAAAAGATAAAGGGTTGATAAGGAATTGAAAAAACATATTTTGGTTATTTCACAATATTTCTACCCTGAGCAGTTTAGAATTAATGATATATGTACGGAATGGGTTAAAAGAGGATATAAAGTAACAGTTATAACTGGGATTCCCAACTATCCACAAGGTAAATATTATCAAGGGTTTGGGCTGTTTAAGAAACGAAAAGAAACGTATAACGGTATTGAGATTATTAGAATTCCATTGATACCAAGAGGAAATAACCCGATAACGCTTGCTTTAAATTATTTATCCTTTGTAGTATCCGGATTCTTTTGGAAAGTATTCACGAAAATAAAAGCTGACTATGTATTTATATTTGAAGTATCGCCGATGACACAAGCCTTGCCTGGCGTCTGGTATGCGAAAAAAAGGCAGATACCGTGTTACTTATATGTACAAGATCTTTGGCCCGAAAATGTAGAAATTATTACAGGGATAACAAATAAACATATTATGGGTGCTATTGGTAAAATGGTTGATTACATTTATGCACGGTGTACAAAAATTTTTACTACTTCAAGTAGCTTTATACATGCAATTGAAAAACGGAATGTTACGAGAGAAGTATTAGAGTATTGGCCACAATATGCTGAAGATTTTTATAGACCATTAAAGAGAACGATTATTGAAGAAATACCAAATGATGGTAATTATAATATAATATTTACTGGGAATATTGGTAACGCTCAGGGTTTAGATATTTTGCCTAAAGTAGCTGTATTGATAAAAGAGAAACAAGTTAATAGAAAAATTCGCTTTAATATAGTCGGTGATGGCAGATATAAAGAAACATTAGTTAAAATGATAAATTCTAATAATGTAGCTGATATGTTCAATTTTATTCCAAATCAACCTGCAAATAGAATTCCGGAATTTATGGCAGCTAGCGAAACTGCTTTTTTATGCTTAACGGATAATCCACTGTTCGCAATGACGATTCCCGCAAAACTTCAATCTTACATGGCATGTGGAATTCCAATTATTGCTTCTGCTGATGGTGAAACAAGCCGAATTATTAATGAATCAAAGGCAGGCTTATCAAGTCCTGCTGGTGATGCTCAAAAACTTTCTGAGATAATTATTGAATTATCGTCCAAGTCAAGCAAAGAATTGCAAGAATTAGGTGTTAATTCCAGAAGCTATTATGATAAAAACTTTAATAAAGAAGTACTGTTAAATAGAATGGATAGAAACTTTAGAGAGAATCTGGTATTGGAGGAGAAACAAATTGTTTAAAGATAAGACATTACTAATCACAGGCGGTACCGGTTCTTTCGGAAATGCAGCCATGAAAAGATTTTTAGATACCAATATAAAGGAAATCCGAATTTTTTCTCGAGATGAAAAGAAACAAGATGACATGCGAAAATATTATAAAAATGACAAGCTCAAGTTTTATATAGGTGATGTACGGGATCTATCCAGTGTCAAGAATGCCATGCATAATGTAGACTTTATCTTTCATGCCGCAGCCTTGAAGCAGGTTCCTTCTTGTGAGTTTTTTCCGATAGAAGCGGTGAAAACAAACGTATTGGGTACAGAGAATGTACTTACTGCCGCGATTGAGAACGAAGTTAAAAAAGTAATTTGTCTGTCTACCGATAAAGCTGCTTATCCCATAAACGCAATGGGAATCTCGAAAGCGATGATGGAAAAAGTATATGTAGCTAAGTCAAAGACAGTAGATCCTGACCGAACTCTTATTTGTGGTACGCGTTACGGCAATGTGATGGCTTCCAGAGGTTCAGTCATTCCACTTTTTATTGAACAGATTAAAAATCGTCAACCTTTAACCGTTACAGAGCCTAATATGACCAGATTCCTGATGAGTCTTGAGGAAGCGGTAGAGCTTGTTGTATTTGCATTCGAAAACGCTGAAGCCGGAGATATTATGGTGCAAAAGGCACCTGCTTCGACCATTGGGGATCTGACACAAGCGATCAAGGAGTTATTTAATGCAGACAATGAAATCAAAATCATCGGTACACGTCATGGCGAAAAACTATATGAAACTCTACTTACAAGGGAAGAACATGTAGTCGCACAAGATTTAGGCGGATTCTATCGAGTTCCTGCTGATAAGAGAGATCTTTATTATGATAAGTATTTTATAGAAGGGGATCATAAATTATCTTATGAAGTTGAGTATAACTCTCATAACACTGAAAGATTAAACATCGAACAGATTAAAGAAAAGTTATTAAAGCTTGACTATGTTCAAGAAGAGTTGAAAAAAGGATTGATTCAAGTATGAAGATATTAGTAACCGGTGCCAAGGGGTTTATCGGCAAAAATCTAATCGCAGAGCTCAGAAATCGAAACTACAATGATATCTTGGAATATGGTAAGGAAACAGATCCGTCTTTACTTGATAAATATTGTAAGGAAGCGGATTTTGTGTTTCATCTGGCCGGTGTAAACCGTCCCAGGGAACAGTCTGAATTTATGGACGGAAACTATGGGTTTACTTCAACACTACTTGATACGTTGAAGAAATATCAAAACACCTGTCCGGTTATGATTTCTTCCTCAATTCAAGCTGAACTGGATAACCCCTATGGCATGAGTAAAAAAGCAGGTGAAGACCTGCTTTTTGAATATAGTAAAGAAACAGGAGCGAAGGCTATTGTCTATCGTTTCCCGAATGTTTTTGGCAAGTGGTGTAAACCTAACTATAACAGTGCAGTTGCGACATTTTGTCATAACATTGCTCATGAATTACCGATTACCGTAAACGATCCTAATGTTGCAATGAAGTTAGTCTATATAGATGATGTAGTACAAGAACTAATCAACGCTTTAAGCGGAAATGAACATTCGGTTGGAGATTACTGTGAGGTTCCAGTCGTTCACACAATTACTCTTGGAGAGATCGTTGATTTGATTTATTCGTTCAAAAAAAGTCGTGAAGAACGATCTATTCCTGATATGTCTAATGAATTTACGAAAAAATTATATAGTACATATTTGAGTCATTTGCCAGAAAATCAGTTCAGTTATGCTTTAAAGATGAATGTAGATCAAAGAGGTTCTTTCACAGAGTTTATTAAGACTCAGAATAGAGGTCAAGTTTCTGTTAATATATCTAGACCTGGTATAACAAAAGGAAACCACTGGCATCATACAAAGAATGAGAAGTTTCTCGTGGTTAGCGGTAAAGGTGTAATTCGTTTTAGAAAAATTGATGCTGATGAAGTTATTGAATATTTTGTCAGTGGAGATAAATTGGAAGTAGTAGATATACCGACCGGCTACACACATAATATTCAGAACCTTGGCGATACCGATATGGTCACGATTATGTGGGCGAATGAGTACTTTGATCCTGAGAAGCCGGATACTTACTACTTGGAGGTATAACGTAATGAAGAAGTTAAAAGTCATGACAGTCGTAGGTACCCGGCCGGAGATTATAAGACTGTCGGCTGTGATTAATAAATTAGAACAATCCAATGCCATAGAACATACGCTTGTCCATACGGGTCAAAATTATGATTATGAATTAAATGGAGTGTTTTTTAAAGATTTTAATTTAAAGAAACCGGATTATTTTCTTAATGCAGCTACTGGTACAGCGGTTGAAACGATTGGGAATATCCTTATTAAAATTGATCCTATTATGGAGGAAGTTAAGCCAGATGCTTTTTTAGTGTTGGGAGATACGAATAGTTGTTTATGTGCAATTGCAGCCAAGAGGAAGCATATTCCAATTTTTCATATGGAAGCCGGAAATCGATGCTTTGATCAAAGAGTACCGGAAGAAACGAATAGAAAAATTGTAGATCATATAGCGGATATCAACTTAACATACAGCGATATAGCAAGAGAATACTTGTTAAGAGAGGGCCTTCCTGCAGATCGAATTATCAAAACTGGAAGTCCCATGTTTGAAGTTCTTAATTCAAGAAAAGAGGATATTGAGAAATCAGATGTATTAGAGAGATTGGAACTTGAAGAAGGAAATTATTTTGTAGTTTCAGCTCACCGGGAAGAAAATATAAATTCAGAGACCAATTTTCTGGATTTAGTTGATAGTTTAAATGCGATTGCAGAAAAATATAACATGCCTCTGATCGTAAGCACTCATCCTAGAACTAGAAATAGGATTGATGCTAAAGGGATAGAATTTAATCCATTGGTGAGAACAATGAAACCTTTAGGATTTAATGACTACATCAAACTTCAAATAAATGCAAAATCCGTTCTTAGTGATAGCGGTACGATCAGTGAAGAATCTTCTATCCTTGGCTTTAGAGCACTAAATATTAGGCAAGCTCATGAAAGACCGGAAGCGATGGAAGAAGCATCGGTGATGATGGTAGGTTTAAAGAAGGAAAGAATCTTACAGGGACTAGAGGTTTTAGAAACACAAGAAAAAAACTCATTAAGGCTTGTGGAAGATTATAGTATACCTAATGTATCGGATAAGGTGCTTAGAATTATTTTGTCATATACAGATTATGTGAATCGAGTTGTTTGGGGGACCAGCTAGTGAAAGTATTACAGATTAATTCTGTATGTGGGGTAGGAAGTACTGGGAGAATAGCAACAGATATCCATAACATATTGCTTGAACAAGGCCATGATAGCTTTATTGCATACGGTCGAGATCTTCCTATGAATTGTGATAGTTCGATTAGAATAGGTACAAAATATGATAATTACGGCCATGTAGCTTTAACAAGAGTATTTGATAAGCATGGATTCGGGTCGAAGAAGGCTACGCAAGATTTTATAACAGAAGTTGAAAAACTCGATCCGGATATCATCCATTTACATAATCTTCACGGATATTACATTAATATTGAAATTTTATTTGAATATCTAAAGCAAGCGAATAAACCAGTTGTATGGACGCTGCATGATTGTTGGGCTTTTACCGGGCACTGTTCTCATTTTGATTTCATCGGTTGTAATCGGTGGAAAACGGGTTGTCATGATTGTCCACAAACAAAGAATTACCCATCAAGTTATATCATAGATAATTCAAAAAGTAATTATCTAATGAAAAAAGAGATCTTTACAGGAATAAAAAATATGACCATTGTTACTCCGTCTAAATGGCTTGCGGAGTTAGTAAAAGAGTCATTATTAAGGGAATATCCAGTCAAAGTCATTAACAATGGAATAAATTTAGATGTTTTTAAACCAACCAAAAGTAATTTTAGAGAGATAAATCATTTAAATAATAAATATGTTATCTTGGGAGTAGCCAGTGTTTGGGATAAGAGAAAAGGATATGAATATTTCATTGAGCTATCCAAACAAATTAAAGAGGATGTAAGTATAGTTTTGGTGGGATTAACAGACAAACAAATAAAGGAACTTCCAAAAAATATAATGGGAATAGCAAAGACCAATAATATAATCGAATTAGCAGAAATTTATTCAGCCGCAGATGTATTTATTAATCCTACACTAGAGGATAATTTTCCAACTACGAACTTGGAAGCATTAGCATGCGGCACACCTGTTATTACATTTAATACTGGCGGTAGTGTGGAAAGTATTGATGAAAGTTGTGGCATTGTGGTGAGCAAGGAAAACGTGAATGAATTATTAAATGCAATTCAAAATATTAGATATAATTTTAAAGATCGTACTGCTTGTGTAAACCGTTCGAAATTATACGATAAAAACGATAAATTTAGAGAGTACATTCAACAATACTGTGAGGTTTTTTAGAATATAACTATGAGATCGCAGTACTTCAAAATGGATAGAGGGATAATAATTGAAAGTATTGTTTTTAACAAATATTCCGGCTCCGTATAGGATTGATTTTTTTAATGAATTAGGAAACTATTGTGAATTGACGGTCCTTTTTGAAAGATCAACTGCAACAGACCGTAATAAGGAATGGGTTTCGTCTGAGGTTCAAAACTTTAGACCAGTATTTCTTAAAGGAATAAATGTTGGACACGATGGAGCATTTTGTCCTTCGATAGCAAAATGGCTGAAAAAAAATCTATTTGACATATTTATTGTAGGCGGTTATAGCACCCCAACTGGGATATTTGCAATCGAAACGCTAAGAGCTCGTGGTATCCCCTTTATTCTGAATAGCGATGGGGGAATTGTGAAACAAGATAAATTGCTGAAGTATGCGATCAAAAAACATTATATTGGAAGTGCATCATGGTGGCTGAGTACCGGAAGTGAAACGGATAAGTATCTCGTTTACTATGGGGCAAGCAAGGATAACATATATACATATCCTTTTACATCAACTAGCAGTGCGGATATTGTTAACGCACCTGTCAGTGGTCAAGAAAAGAGGGTTTTGCGTCAAGAGCTAGGAATTAAGGGTGAACAGGTAGTACTCACTGTAGGTCAGTTTATTAATCGAAAAGGGATTGACGTCTTGCTTAAAGCATGGAAGTTTATTCCTGAGGCAACAACTTTGATAATTGTCGGAGAGGGGCCGGATAAACAAAAGCTCGTTGACCTTAAAAATGAGCTGAACTTATCTGACGTCATGTTTGAAAGTTTTAAAAAGAAAGAAGAACTAATGCGTTATTACCGAGCTGCGGATTTATTCGTCCTTCCAACTCGAGAAGATATATGGGGATTAGTAGTTAATGAAGCGATGGCTCAAGGATTGCCGGTGATTACAACGAAAAATTGTGTCGCTGGGATTGAACTTATAAATGAAAGCGTAAATGGGTGTATTGTTCCTTCCGATGATGTAAACGCACTAGCTAAAGGTATTCTTAGAGTTTTAAATGATAAAAAGCTTAGAACAATCATGTCACATAATAACCTCAAAAAGATGAAGTTATATACGATTGAGGCAATGGCAAAGAAACATTTTGAAATTTTAACTCATATCAAAGAAGAGATGAAATAATATCATTTAAATTTTTCAAGTATCAAGGTTCCAGGAAGATTTAGACTTGGGGAGTAAAAACATGAAGATTTTATATGTATCATCACTTTGCTCAAAAAAAGAATATAAAAAAATATGCGAAATTGCAAAAAGCACCATCTCACAACCGGCACAGAAGTATCATGTTTTAATGGCTGAAGGATTTTCATTAAATCAAAATGTAGAGGTCACAGCTCTTTCTGCGCGACCTATAAGCCGGCGTGTATCAAATAGATTATTTTGGACACAGAAAAAGGAAAGAGAGAATACATTAACGTATTTATATCTTCCTTTTATCAATTTTCCATTAGTAAGACAGTTAATGATTTTTATCTTTTCTTTTTTTTGCACATTTATATGGGGGATCAAAAATAAAAAGGCAGTTATTATTTGTGATGTACTAAATATGAGTGTTAGCTATGGTGCGCTTTTGGCTGGGAAATTTCTAAATAGACATGTTGCTGGGATTGTGACAGATGTTCCTGGCTTTTTTGCAGAAGATGAAGGTGAGGTAAGTATAGTAAATAGAGTATCAAAAAAAATTAATATGATACTTATCTTTTCACTTGATTCATATGTTTTGTTAACAGAAGCAATGAATGAAATTGTTAATCCAGAGTTAAAGCCTTACTGTGTTATTGAAGGTCAGGTGGATGTGAATATGCTGAATACAAACAACAGTCTGAAACAAAAATATGAGCAAAAGATCTGTATGTATACTGGTTCTCTAAATAGGGCTAATGGCATTGATATATTGATAGAGTCATTTTTAAAAGCAAATTTATCCAATAGCGAGCTTCACATATATGGAAGTGGTGATTATGAGAATGAGATAATTGCCATTACACAAAAAGAAAGTCACATATATTATCATGGTTCTGTTCATAATGATATTGTAATAAATGAACAGTTGAAAGCGACATTACTTATTAATCCACGTCCTACTAATAGATTATTCACAAAATATTCATTTCCATCCAAAAATATGGAGTATATGGTCTCAGGTACCCCCACATTAACGACGAAACTTCCAGGGATGCCAAAGGAGTACTATAAATATGTCTATTTAATTGAAGATGAAACAATTGATGGAATCAGTAAGACAATGAAAGAAATAATGTCTAAATCAAAAGATGAACTACATCAAAAAGGTTTAAACGCTAAGGAGTTTGTATTAAGAGAGAAAAACAATGCTATACAAGCGAAAAAAATCATTTCAATGATTAAGAATGTACACAGATTAACTGAATAATAGTTAGGGGATTTTGTAAATATGAAAATATTGTGGCTATGTAATGGAGTCTTACCTATGGCAGCAGAAGTATTTAACCTAAACATTGACCATGGAGGAGGCTGGCTCATTGGGCTATCGGAGGATTTAAAAAATTATGAAAATAACTCATTACACATTATATTTTTTCATAATAATATAAATTCGCTTGAAATTCACCATATTGATAACATAACGTACTATGCAATTCCTAAAAAGATCATGGATCCCTGTAAATATGAACCGAATGTTGAAACTTACCTACAAGGTGTCATTAAAGCTGTAAATCCAGATATTATTCACATATTTGGAACGGAATACCCCCATACTTTGGCCATGATGAATGTTTGTCCTGTCGATAGAACGGTTGTATCTATACAGGGTCTTGTCTCTGTTTATTCAAGGCACTATATTTCTAATTTGTCATTCTTTATGCAACCGAATTCTAGAATAATAAAAAACTATTTACGAAAAAAAATGATTCTTAGACAACAAAAAAGGTTTGAAATTCGAGGTTTGTTTGAGGTTGAGGCATTAAAGAAGGCAAAGCATGTCATTGGAAGGACGACTTGGGATTATGCGTGTACGAAACAAATCAATAAGAATGTAAATTACTATTTTTGTAATGAAACATTGCGTGGTGAATTCTATAAACATAAATGGACAATCGATAATTGCGAAAGATTTTCAATATTTGTCAGCCAAGGCGTGTATCCGATTAAGGGGTTGCATATTATACTTCAAGCTTTGTCTGAAATATTGAAATTTTACCCACAAGCTCATTTATATATTGCTGGCGCGGATATTACTAAAGGAAAATCTTTAACGGATCGTGTGGGCATTTCGTATGGACAATACATTCGCGAACTAATTGAGGAACTTCAACTAATAAAACATATTACCTTTACAGGAGAACTAAATGAAAAGGCAATGTGTATGCAATTTTTAAAGGCGCATGTCTTTGTATCAGCATCAAGTATAGAGAACAGTCCGAATTCTTTAGGTGAAGCCATGATATTAGGGGTACCTTCAGTATCATCCTGTGTTGGTGGAGTACAAGATATGCTTTCACACAAGGAAGAAGGTTACTTATATCCTTTTGATGAGTCTTATATGTTAGCACACTATGTATGTGAAGTATTCAGCAACGATGAAATTTCGCTTAAGTTATCCGAGAGAGCAACAAAGCGGGCACTAACAACACACAACAGAGAAAACAATTTAATAAATTTGATGAAAATATACCGAGAAATAATAAAATATAATTGATAGGGTTTTAAGTATATCTTGCTAAAAAAGATAGTGCATAGTGCTTATGTAATGGATCTATTAATACTCAAAAACAGTTGAAAACA
Organism: Paenibacillus sp. EPM92; assembly: GCF_016586185.1. Taxonomy (NCBI): domain Bacteria; kingdom Bacillati; phylum Bacillota; class Bacilli; order Caryophanales; family Paenibacillaceae; genus Paenibacillus; species Paenibacillus sp. EPM92. The sequence goes on along the minus strand of NZ_BCPS01000103.1, from coordinate 11,840 downwards.
AAAAATTGTTTCAAGGAGTTAATATGAGATGGATTCCAAGAGTATCGATGATAGGAATGACAGAGTATTAAGCATAGTGATATGTATTATGATTTTAGAATATCTTGGAACTATTATCCTGATTGCAGGGTTTAAAAATATCGGATTGGGTATCGACTTAGGAACAAAAATCACTACTGTTTTATTTGATATTATACTTTATTCAGGTTTTTTATATTGTTTTTTGTTAAAAAAAAGAATAACTGCAGATATTTTAGGGATATTAGCTTTGGTTATATTAATGGTGATAATAAGTTATATATTCGTGCCTGAAAATAAACCATACATTGAAAAATATGGCCCTGAGTTGTTTTTAAAGTGTATACCTGCATTCCTTTTAGTTAGATCTATTAAGAAACCTGAAATATTACTTCAATATCTTTATAGTACTTCATATATATTAATTATACTTGGGGGATTATACTTTTTCTTTTATTCCATGAAAGAAGAATATCGAAGTTCAGGGTACGATATGGTCTTTGGTTATGAAATGTCCATCCCGATTATTTTTTTATTAAACAAATGGTTTAATAAAAAAATAAGTTAGATCTAATATTATCCATATTGGGTTTTATAATGGTGTTAATCAAATCTTCTAGAGGTCCAATATTGACTATAGTCTCTCTAATTTTTTTTAAGATTATATTTGGTAAAATGACTGTGAAAAAAAAGATATCATTTACGCTTTCACTTTCTTTTATCACTATACTATTCGTGAATTATGATAAATATTTATATAAATTCATAGAGAATGTTTTAGGAGTTTTTAATATTTATAGCAGAACCCTTGCACTTCTACAAAATGAAACTATAAATTTTTTAAATGGTAGAGAATTACTATATGCTAAAACTATTGAATACATAAATATCAACTTCTTTAGTGGATATGGAATTTACGGTGATAGAGCGTTACTTGATGGAACTTATCCCCACAATATTATTTTGGAATTTCTAGTTCAATATGGTATTCTACTAGGCACAATTTTTTTAGTATTAATTTTATTGCTCATAATTTGTGGATTCTATATAAATGAATGGAATGATATTTCAATAATTTTCGTTTCAATTGTCATTGTAGGAAGTATGTTGTCTGGTAGTTATTTAACTAATTTATATTTTTGGATGATGTTGGGGGGGTTAATTAACGCAATTATGAACAAAAAAATTAAGTTAGAGATAAAAAATTCAAGTAAGGCTGTAACCGTTAAATAGCAATGAACAATGAGCGATAAATAATTTTTAACACTATTTTCCAGTGGCTTTACATGGAGTGGTGGGCATGATAGCCTGCTTTGGCAAGGCAAAACCCAGTGGGGACGCCGCTTTTGCAATGAATCATGCCCACAGAGGCTCCATGTCAAGCCACGGTCATTTACCAGCGAAATGTTCATTCCTAATTATCGAAAAATGTTCAAAAGGACTTAACGGTTACATAAGCATCCTACATGGGTAAATAGTAGAAACAAAACACTATCACAATGAGACATAGTAACCATGTATCGAGTATGGTTAGGGTGGGTTCTACATAACCAAATTACGCTATATTCATCGTTTACCATGTTATATACTATACTGTTATATTGCATTGGTAATGGAGATATTCAGATTGTGATTAAAGTTAAAATGAAGCAATCTTTCTTTACGACAGTAAGTTATTATAAACCGAGTTTATTTATTTTTTATATGAATCAATTTCATAATGTGTAGTTACAGATATGCGGACTAGCCGAAAATCAAAAAATTGTTTTTTAAAATTTCTACGCGGCTAGCTTACGGTATTGCTGGTTCAGTCGATCACAGGCTAACGTCATATAATTGTATATCAGCGTGATGAGATTGAAATGAACTTTTGCTTTTGTCCTGTCCGATGCCTTACATTGTTCAATTGATAGAATTCCTTCAAGTAAGCATTCACACGCTCGACCGCAGATCTCTTCTTAGCTATATTTTTCCAGGACTCCGATCCGCGTGCGGTTGCGGTATACTTGCGTAGATCCATTGTAATCTTTATCTTGTACACTTTCTGACAGAGCGAATCCTGAGCTAACGGACAGTTCTCGCATTCCTTCGGTCGAACATATTTTAACGTTTCATATTTGGCGTCGTAGCTATCATAACGATAGGAATGCTCCCTGACACAGGTTGGTGCGAAATGCTCATCAACCCCCAGAAGTTCGGGTTCTCGCCGTCGGTTGTAAGCAATGACGGCATGGGCTCCAGATGAACTAACTTACTTGTAAATCGGTTCGTAATCGTAACCTGCGTCCATCGCGGCATATTTAAACGAATAGCCTTTGAGCTTTAATGCGATGCCTTTTAATAAAGGGATTGCCGCTTTCCCGTCATTTAGATTTCCCGATGAAAAAGGATCCAAGGATATATTGGCTCTGAGTTCCTACCGCCAAAAGTCCCTTATAGCCGTACCAAAATACGTTTTTCCCTTCGCTGCTTTTATTGACTCCCCACTGTGGGTTTAGAGGCATCTCCTTTCTTATAGTGTCGTAAGGCTCATTTAATTGAGCTGCTATTTCTTTTTCATAAATCGGCTTCTGTTCTTCTTCTTGCTTTTGCTTTAACCAAGCTTCATGCACTTTGACTTTCGTCCACGTTTTTTGGGTTCTGGATTTTTTTGCTCCTGCTTCGCAGGGGCTTGATCTCGGGCTTCGATATGGGTGGCATCAATGGCTACCGTATCATCCGTAATGAAGCCTTCGTCCAGAGCTTGCTTTACGATTTGCTCCTGAATTTGTTCTAGAGCATCGCTTTGACTTATTTTCTCGATGAGTCTCGAGTAAGACGCGGCAGAGGGAATCTTCTCCGACAGGGAAAAGCCACAATCCATGCGGAATAAGATATCTTCTCGAAGTCGTTTCAACAAGTCTTTGATCGTTGGGATGCGCTCCACTATCCTGGCAATCAACGAATAAATCATCGCTTGATAATTAACTTCAACTGGGGCTCCGTAGCGAGACTTTTTTCTGACCAACCGTAAGATGGGAGTGATGTCCACAGCAGAAAAGATGACTTCGAAACGATCTTTTTGCTCTAACTCATAAGTTCTTGAAGGGTAAACAGACTCTCGTGTCGAATATAAGGCATAGGGAGTTCTCCTTTCATCTCAGTGTTTTGCTGGGTTGTTAACACTTTCGAGATTTGGGGAGGCATCTCCTTTCTTATGGTAAAAAAAGTTAGTTAAATCAAGGCTTGCGATTTATGAAATTGATTTATATATAAAATAAATCCAAATCGTTTTAGTCATCTTCTCATATAACTATATTTTACTTTTGTTTTATATAACAGTATGTTCTAATTTTGAATTTAGCAAACCAATACTAAATAGCGAGGAAGCTAAATTTACTTATGGATAGTTTAAAGTTAGAAAAAAAAAATATTAAACGATTAAAGAAAATTTTAGAGCAATTTACTAAATCAACAATAATAAATAGTACACTAAAAATTGCAATGGGAAATATCATAGCTCAGACACTATCATTTATTTTCGTGCCGGTGAATACTAGATTATATGGTCCGGAATATTATGGAGAGTTCAGTATATTTACGTCAACTTATTCGATAATTAATGGACTTATGTGCTTGGGTTTAGTTTCGGCTATTATTTCTCCAAAAGATGAAAGAGATGCAAGTGGTATATACAGAATTTGTATTATAAGTTGTGTTACATTGAGCGTGGTACTCCTTGCGATTGTTTTTGTTATTTCTCCATGGATAAAGGTAATAGATATTGGTATACAATATTATATTGCTTGTATTTTATTAGCAATAGCACTCATATCAAATAATCTTGTTAGCATAACTGGAACATGGGGAAATAGGCAGCAAGCATATAATATACTGTTCTGGAATCCAATAATTAGTGCTGTATTAAATTTCCTTGTTACATTTACACTAGGGCTAACAAGCTTCAAATCTTATGGACTGATTTTGGGAATGTTAATTAGCCAGAGTGTTGCCTTTTTTTATTTGCATTTAATTTTTAAACCACTAAAATATAAACATTCATTCCAAAATTTAAAGTTATTATTGAAGGAATATTCCGATTTTGTTAAATATCAAATGTCATCCAATTTCATAAAAGGTGTAACATTAAACATTCCTATTTTAATGTTATCTCAATTATTTGGTGACGTTTTTTTAGGTCAGTATAACATGGGGCAACGTTTATTGTTTATACCCATTGTATTTATCGCTTCTGCACTAGGACAGATACATTTCAAGCAAGCAACACAAATAGTTAATAATGGGGATGACCCTGGGGAATTAACTTACAAGACTATCAAATTAATTACTTATATTTCCTTTATCCCCTTTTTAATATTGGGGGTATTTGGTGACTCAATTTTTAAAATATTTTTAGGTAGTGATTGGGTTCTTAGTGGAAATTTGGTGAAAATCAGATCATTAGAATTTCTATTATCAAGTATTTTTTTTAGTGCGTCTTATTTTTTCGTTGTTATAAGGAAACAAAAAATAAATCTAATCCATACTATCATATCGCTCATAGTAAGTATTACTGCAATTTATATTGGAGGATATCTTTTTAATGACAAAATAATTACGGTATTATTCTTAACAGCTACTAATAGTATCTTATATATTGGATTTTATGTTTATGCATTTAAAAATAGTTCTTTTGGAAGCAGATATTTCTTAAGATTTATTACATTGTCTACTATTTTATTTCTAGTACTACAGTTTATAGGTAACTCTATTTTTTAGTGGGGGTAAAATTATGAATATAGTACATTTATGCCTAAATGGCCCTTATACTGATGGATGGGGATATCAAGAGAATTTAATTCCGAAATATCATAAAAAAATGGGACATAGTGTTACTGTAATTACGAACAATATGAAACATAGTGAAATTAATGGCGAAATTATCAATACAGAGTGTGGTAAATATTTTTCGAAGGAAGGTATTCAAGTATTTAGATTAAAAAAAAGCAAATTTCTTACTACTAAATTAACAGACGCATTTACATATTACAAAATTTATAATTTGCTTTGTGAAATTAAGCCTGATTTTATTATGGTGCATGGTTTAGGAAGTATATCTGCTTTACAAGTATTAAAGTATGCAAGAAAAGTTAATTCTAATTGTGTTGTAGTCGCTGATAATCATCAAGATTACTTTAATTCAAAAGTTAAAGGCGGTATTAAGTTCTCTATTTTCGTATTAGTTTTAAAGTTTATTAATCAACTTACACAAAAATGCTATCGAAAAGTTTATGGGATTACACCTGAATGTATGCAATTTGCCAAAGATTTTTATGGAATTAATAAAAATAAATTAGAGCTTCTTCCTTTAGGGGCTGATATTGACTTAATTAATTCAAATAATACAGAAGCGACTAGAATGCATATTAGAAAAAAATATAATATTGATAATTCAGATTTAATGATTGTTACGGGAGGTAAACTTGATGAAAGAAAAAATACTCATGTGTTGATGAACGCTGTGTCTAATTTAAAGAATAAAAATCTAAAAGTTATAGTTTTTGGGATTCCAACTTCTGTAGAATACTATAAAATACTTCAAAATATTCAGCAACGTTCCCCTGATAACATAAAACTTATAGGGTTATTATCGATTGATCAAATATATCAATTATATAGTTCGGCAGATGTAGCTTTATTTCCAGGAACTCAATCAGCTTTATGGCAACAAGCTATTGCCAGTGGGTTACCACTAATCATTAAAAAATGGAATGGTTTAGAATATTTAGATTTGGGAGGAAATGTTATATTTTTAGAGAAGCCGAACGAAAAAGAGATCGAGACATTATTAAATACTCTACTTGAGAATAAAAGTATTTTAAAGCATATGAAAGATGTTGCTTCTACTGAAGGCGTGAAATTTTTTTCTTACGAAGAAATCGCAAAAAAGGTTATAACATTAGATTGACAATCTACCAGTCAAGCTTCATGCAACGGACCACTTTGAATGAAACGCTGTTGAATTTGTTTTCAAATGTTTACACATATAATCTAATATCAGGTATTCAGACGTCCATCGCTCTATCTACGATTTTTTCTACAAAATGTTATCTGGGGGGAATATCGATAATTCTCCTTTTTTGTGCTGTAAAATTTTAAATATTTTTTAATAAATGGAGGATTTAATGCTAGCAGTATCATACAATGTGCAAAAAAACTTTAGATTTCTGTAATCTACGCTGCCTTTATTGTTATTTGTAAATCTATCAAAAATGGGAGGAATTCTTTGTGAGTAACGTAATGTTGATGAATAAATTAAAACAAAAACTATTAAATAAAACAGCAACACTTGGTGTTATTGGTCTTGGATACGTGGGGCTTCCCTTGGCAGTGGAGAAAGCGAAAGCCGGATTCAAAACGATCGGCTTCGATGTGCAAGAATCCAAGGTAGATATGGTTAACGCTGGAGATAATTACATCGGAGATGTGGTTAATGAAGATCTCGAATCTATCGTCAGATCAGGTTCTCTTTCTGCCACAACTGACTTCGCACAAGTAGCGAAAGCAGACTGTGTATGTATTTGCGTACCAACACCATTGGATTCACATCAGCAGCCGGACATCAGCTATGTGAAGGCTTCAGCGGAAAGCATCGTCCCTTATATGCATCCGGATATGCTGATCGTTCTGGAATCCACCACATACCCTGGAACAACAGAAGAACTTCTGAAACCAATTCTTGAGACGTCGGGATTAAAATGCGGAGTGGATTTCTATCTTGCCTTTTCACCGGAGCGCGTTGACCCGGGTAATCTGATTTACAAGACGAAAAATACTCCTAAAGTCGTGGGGGGTATTACCCCGGAATGTACGGACGTAGCAGCTACTTTATATGAGAGTGTTTTAGAGGCGCCGATACACCGGGTGTCCTCTCCGGCCATTGCAGAAATGGAGAAAATTCTCGAGAACACGTATCGGAATGTTAATATTGGACTCGTTAATGAACTAGCGATTTTATGTAACAAGATGGGTATTAATTTCTGGGAAGTTATTGATGCCGCTAAAACAAAACCGTATGGATTCCAGGCATTTTATCCGGGTCCGGGTTTAGGTGGACATTGCATTCCACTCGACCCCTACTATTTATCCTGGAAAGCCCGTGAATATGGCTTTCATACTTCAATGATTGAAGCATCAATGATGATTAACGACCGTATGCCGGAATATTGTGTGGAGAGGGCAAGAAAAATACTCAATCGATACAAGAAAGCAATAAACGGTGCAAAAGTTTTAGTACTAGGGGTGGCTTATAAGCAGGATATTGACGATTATAGGGAAAGCCCGGCTATCCGAGTAATTGAAGAACTGGAAAAAGAGGGTGCGGACGTTGTTTACTTTGATCCCTACGTTCCAGAGTATCGGGAGCATGGAAAAGTTGTGAAAGGCGAACTGAAGTTAACCGTCGAGCTTATTAAAAATGCGGATTTGGTTTTAATTACTACAGCACATTCCAATGTGGACTATCATTTTGTACAGCAGCATGCGCAAATCATTTTCGATACCAAAAATGCATTAAAGGGAATAAGCAATAGAGCAAATATCGAAGTTCTATAATTTGCACTAAAAACACATAAATATATATCAATAAATCTAGGAGCATTGGCTATGGACAAAAAAATATGCGTTATCGGTGGGGGACGTTGGGGGCAAAACCACATCAAAACTCTCTTTCAAATGGGTAACCTTGCGGGTATAGTGGAAGCCAATCAACAGAGACTAGAGGAGCTGTTAGCTCAATATCCGGTACATGGATTTACCGAACTGGATGCCGCAATCGAGCATGGATTTGATGGATACATATTGGCAACACCTGCCGAAACACATTATCCTGTGGGAAAGAAGCTGTTGGCACAAGGCTTGAACGTACTAATAGAAAAACCAATGACCCTTTCCTCAGAGCATTCAAAAGAGCTTGTAGATATTGCAGAGCAAACGAAGGCCCGACTTATGGTAGGTCATCTCTTACTATTCCACCCGGCAATTATAAAAATAAAGGAAGTTATAGATAGCGGTAAGATCGGCCAGCTTTACTATGTATACTCAACCCGATTAAATCTGGGAACAGTCAGGACGGAGGAGAATGTCTTCTGGTCATTCGCGCCTCATGACATCTCCATCTTGGATTATTTCATTGGCTCTTCGGCCATCAAGATAGAGGCGAAAGGATCGAAATTCCTACAGAATTCAGTTTACGATGTGACCATGGCTCAGCTTGCTTACCCTGGGAATGTGCATGCTCATATCTTTGTTTCCTGGCTGCATCCCTTCAAAGAACAAAGACTGGTTGTAGTAGGTAGCCAAGGTATGATTTCCTTCGATGATTCCTCTGAAAAAAATATACTTTATTACAATAAACGTATTGATTGGGTCGATGGAAAGCCGATTAAAGTAGAACAGCCCGATGAGATCATTTCATATGAGAAAAGTATGCCTCTGGCTGAAGAACTCAAATATTTCATTAAACATCTCGATAAAACAATTGAAATTGCCAACGGCAAATCCGGATACGAAGTGGTTAAAGTGCTCGAAACGGTGCAAGCGTTAATAAGCAAGGGTGAATAAGACAGGAGTGAGATGGATTGACAGACTATTTTGTACATGAAAGCAGCTATGTTGATGAAGGGACCTCCGTTGGCAAAGGCACGAAAATATGGCATTTTAGCCATGTTCAAAAAGGTTCGCAAATTGGAGAAAATTGCTCTCTCGGTCAGAATGTCAATATTTCAAATAATGTCAAGATTGGCAAGGGTGTGAAGATTCAGAATAATGTTTCTGTATATGAAGGAGTAGAGCTGGAGGACTACGTCTTTTGCGGACCCTCCACGGTGTTTACGAATGATTTGACGCCGCGCAGCAAATACCCTAAAGGAAGTGCCGGATACAAGAAAACGCTGATAAAATACGGAGCTTCTATCGGCGCAAATGCGACCATTGTGTGCGGCAATACGGTTGGCAAGTGGGCGATGATTGCTGCCGGTGCAGTGGTGACTAAGGATGTACCTGATTATGCTCTGATGGCAGGAGTCCCGGCCAAGCAAATAGGTTGGGTTTGTGAATGCGGTATACAGCTTAAAGCTGAGCTTCATTGTAAGGATTGCGGTAGAGAGTATAAGGTGGTGGATGGAAAGCTGGAGGAAAACAGAGGATTCATTTATTTAGTAGATGCTAGAAAAGCACTCAAGAGTGAGAACATGACCTAATGAAAGAGAAGGAGCCATAACATGCAATTTAGAGACATAAAAGCACAATATCAAACCTATAAGGACGAGATTGATTCTGTAATACAGGAAGTACTACTTAATGCAGACTTTATAGGTGGCAAACAAGTTGGTGAATTGGAAGCTCAGTTGGCCGAATATGTTGGGGTTAAGCACTGTATTTCATGTGCCAATGGAACGGAAGCAATGACTCTTGTAATGATGGCTTGGGGAATTAAAGAAGGCGACGCAGTGTTCGTACCGGATTTCACATTTTTCTCTACAGGCGAAATTGTTTCATTCCGCGGAGCAACTCCAGTATTTGTTGATGTAGACAGGGAGACCTTCAATTTAGACCCGGTGAAACTGGAGAAAGCAATTCAAAAAACAATAGCTGAGGGCAAGTTAATTCCGAGAGTTATCATCCCCGTTGATTTGTTTGGGTTACCGGCAAATTATCCCGAAATAGAAAAAATAGCGGAAAAATATAAGTTACTAATACTGGAGGATGGCGCTCAAGGCTTTGGTGGTAATATTAATGGTAAAAGAGCCTGCAGCTTCGGCCATGCAGCAACGACTTCATTCTTTCCCGCAAAGCCATTGGGATGCTATGGAGATGGTGGGGCTGTGTTTACAAACGATGACGATTTGGTGCATCTTCTAAAATCTCTTAAGGTTCATGGCAAAGGCGATGATAAATACGATAATGTGAGAATTGGCGTTAATTCCAGATTGGATACAATTCAAGCGGCCATCTTGAAAGTTAAGTTAAAAGCTTTTATTGAGCATGAGCTGGAAGACGTGAACAAAGTATACCGGTATTACAACGAAAGACTTAGCGGCGTTGTTGATATACCTGTGATACCGGATGGATTTTATTCAAGCTTTGCTCAATACACTATAAAGCTGAAAAATAAAGAGCAGCGAGATGGTCTGCAAGCAAAACTAAAAGAGCAGGGGATCCCTAGCATGATTTACTATTCTAAACCCTTGCACAAGCAAGGTGCTTTTGCGAATTTAGAGTTTGATAAAAATGATTTTGAGGTAGCTAATGAACTCAGTGATGTTGTACTTTCTTTGCCAATGCATCCTTATCTTAGAGATGAAGACGTTAATACTGTATGTGATGTTATAAAGCGATACATGGTGCGGAATTTTGTTTAAATTGGCTTCCCAAATATCGAATTTACATATAAAGAAAATGTGTTAATAGGAGGCGGGCTGCTATGACCATCCTGATCACCGGCGGTGCCGGTTACATTGGAAGCCATACGTGCGTGGAGCTGTTAAATGCAGGCTATGATATCGTAGTGGTAGACAACCTTTCCAACAGCAAGCTGGAATCGTTAAACAGGATCCGTGAGATCACTGGAAAAGCACTAAGGTTCTATCCGACAGATATCTTGAATGAAGAGGGATTAACGAAAGTTTTTGCAGAACATCATATTGAAGCCGTCATTCATTTTGCGGGACTGAAAGCCGTGGGGGAATCTGTACAGATTCCCCTTCGTTATTATCATAACAATATCACGGGAACCCTTATTCTTTGCAACGTTATGCGGAAATTCGGCGTGAAGAAAATGGTGTTCAGCTCCTCCGCTACGGTGTATGGGATGTCGGAACGGGTGCCGATCTCGGAAGACTTTCCATTAATGGCGACCAATCCTTATGGACGGACGAAACTGATGATCGAGGAATTTCTTCGGGATTTTTACATTGCCGATCAGGACTGGAGCGTTGCGTTGCTGAGATATTTTAATCCGGTCGGTGCGCATGAAAGCGGACGGATCGGTGAAGACCCGAATGGAATTCCCAACAACCTTATGCCGTATATTACACAGGTAGCGGTTGGCAAACTGCGGGAATTGCAGGTGTTTGGCAGCGATTATCCGACTTCGGACGGAACGGGAGTCAGGGATTACATTCATGTCGTCGATTTGGCTGTAGGCCATGTAAAAGCTTTGGAGAAGATAACAAACACAACCGGAGTGGGTGCCTATAATCTCGGTACGGGTAGAGGCTGCAGTGTATTGGAAATGATACAAGCCTTCGAGAAAGCATCAGGCAAGATGGTTCCGTATAAGCTAGTAGACCGCAGACCTGGTGATGTGGCGATCTGTTATGCTAATCCGTCCAAGGCAAAGGGAGTTAGGCTGGGAGGCAAAACGAGGCATCGAAGAAATGTGTGCTGACGCTTGGCGCTGGCAGGTAAAAAACCCGAACGGTTATGAAGCGCTGGAAAATCAACTAAAATGAACGTTTTGTTTGGATCACCCCTAAGTCTCCCCCTTAGGTCGATATGTAATGCCAGCTAAAAGGAGAATTCCATGGAATCTTATGACGAATTAATAAAGCAGGAAGAAGCTTTGAAAAAACAAATTTTTGAACTTTATAAAAAACGAGACGAAATCAAGAAAAAACTTAAAGAATATTGTTCTCACGAATACAAGATCAAATTTCAGCCATCACATGAATATTGCGTTGAAGAAGCCGAGTATTGCAATCATTGTGGAATTACATTTTTCAAGTATAAATAACATTCTCTTTTTTTTCACAAATGTCCAGTTGTCTAAGAATAAGGATGTG
>NZ_BCPS01000102.1:0-35802 GCF_016586185.1 Paenibacillus sp. EPM92 | reverse complement strand
AGGATGTGTGAAGTTGAGTATAACAAGTTCGGTTAAACATTCGAATAAGAGAAAATTTTTCTGGACTCATTGGTTACCATTACTAGTTTGGATGCTGGTTATCTTTCTGTTTTCGTCTCAACCGTACGAGAAACAAGATCTGAGGCCGTGGCTAACGGATAAGACGCCGGAGCATCTGATCGTGAAGAACTTTTCCGATGTACGGTTTCATTATGGCGGCAGCGAAGTTAGCATACATACAAAAGGCGCATTGGGGTTCGTTGAGTTTTTTGTCAGAAAATCGGCGCACCTTATAGAATATTTGATTCTTGGTTTTTTAACGCTTCGCTTACTTGCCGGACTACTAACGAATAAGTATTGGTTGTTAGTTGTAATTGCTCTATTGTTTTGCAGTGTTTATGCTTCGCTGGACGAGATCCATCAGAGCCTTACGCCTCATCGAACTTCAATGCTGACGGATGTACTACTGGATACAATCGGAGCAGCATTAGGGATCATGATCTATATGATGATTAAACAGATCAGAACCAAATACGGAAAAGGAGTTCAAGTATGAATCGATTCGATAGTTATACAAGATCGTTAAAAAAGTTGCTGCGGTATATTTTGCAAGTGGCTACATTAGAGCAGCTGGAAGAGATGGAGAGAGTGCTGAGTCGAACGATTAACGCTCGTAAGGAACAATTAAAACCTAAAAAGAAGATCGTTTAAGTTAAGTAATTTTAATATTTATTTTTTATGGCATCTATAGTCTTACCGATGTTTTGGTGATACAATTTGTATCGTAAATATTTCGGAGGTGAGACGGATGCCTTACATCCACTTTATTGAACGATGGACACCGCTCAAACTGATCGGAATTAAAATATATAGGGATGATGAAGGAGGGTTATGGATCAAAATTTGGGGATTCCGCCGCAGAAAGATCTAAAGGATATGTTAGGTTAGGGCATCTCTTTATTGTTACATTGATGCGGGTCAAAGCAAGTTCTTGAGAACACATCAATGACAGTGATGCCCAATCCCTTGAATTCCCGGTACAACATAAGCTTGACCCGTATCTTATGGTTTTTTAGCCGAATCGCAACGCTGCGTCCATAATATAATCCCTTTGTCGATACGGCATTACATGCGCTTCGGATCGATCCCCGATCATTAAAATCCTCCCGAACCCGCAAACCGCAGACGTTCTCCGTCATGTCATTCGGTCTCCATCTGATTACATAAGGTCTTTCATCCGATCCTCATGATAATCCGCTTTGCTTTGCAGCTTTTGTCTCATTTGTTCGTTCAGGCAGCTATGGTAAAGCAAAAGTTGTAATTCCTCCACAGCTTGTGCCACATAAAGGTTACTTTTGCCGTAAGTTTCAAGATCATGCCCTCCCACCTTTTTCCACATCCTGATTTTACCACGGTTCGTTATCAAGCACCAAATGATCAAAATGCAAGGGTGCAGAGAAGGCTATCGCCGCCGTTCGCGGCAGTCGTTGCATGAAGCATCGGCTTATTAAAAAAAGCGCCCGACGGCGCTTGATACCATACTCCTCATGCTGTTGTATTCCTTTACTGAACCGCACGGCGTACGGCTTCAATCTCCTCCCGGGTGAATTTCGAGTAAGCGATCCGCTTTAACTCCTTCTTGATTTCCGGCGTGATGCCGCCGCTGACCATGCTTTGAATCTGCTTGATTTCGGACGCTGAGAAGCGGCTTATCGCGAATTGGATGGCCTCTTCTTTGCTTTTGAAGGACAAGGGTTTGTTTACGGCTGATCGGGCGTTCGGTGTCTGAGCCGCAGGCGGGCTGGAGGCTGGCGGAGCAGGCTCATTCTTGGAGTCATGGTTAGGAGGGGGTGACTGCACGGATGCTGCCGCATGACCGGTTTCCTTTTGGCCTCCGCTCGATGGCTCCTCCGTTATTGTCCGGTCCGGAGCGGAAGGGGGGAGCACAGAATCGGAGGGGATGAGATTGGAAAAATTCTCGCCGGCCAGCATATTGGAAATGCTCTTCGCCGCCAGATGGATAGAATATTGGTAACCGGCATAACCGCCCGCCGATAAGACAACGATTGCGGTCAGCAGCGCAACAATCTTCTTCTTCATGGTCTTCCCCCTCGTTCATCGCTTTCACCATTTTACCACTTTTTATCAATTTTTACATCCGATATCATCGGTTTACAGCCAACGAATACTATGTGCGGCGGGCATGGCATATACATAAACATGAGCTTTTGTTCGAGAAGAACGGTATGGAACTAAGATGTGCTTTATGCTGCGACGGAACAAAAATGATGGTTCGATGCGAATGATTTTAGTACCAGCCTTATCTCACATTTTCCGTAAATGGAGGGTATGTGTATGGATATTAAAAGAACCGCAAAGTACGTGTGGCATAAATTTTGGTACGGATATAACAGCATCCTTTACGACAGCTGCATGGACCCGAATATGAAGCAGCGTTTTTGGAACAAGGTTGTGTACCATAAAGGAAATCTTTCTCATGAAATCCGCTAATTGTACGATTTCGCATGTAACGTAAGACCTTCAATCCTTAATGATTGGGGGTCTTGTTTTTTGACGTAACGATGAAATTCATTTTGGATTGGTCCCTGATGTTGGCCCGGTGTCTCTCCGTAACGCCAATATAACGATAGCCGCAAAAAGAATCCCTAACGAATCGATGGCTGCATCGACGATCCGGCCGTCCCGCGAAAAATAAAGCTGCAATATCTCGGACAGGACGGCAATGAAAAGGGAATCCCGCAAAGAACGCTTCAAATCCCCCGTAAGGTGAAATAACAGAATATTCAGCAAGGCAAAAGCCATAAAATGCCCGCTTTTTATTAACAGCCAAGACGGTTCGGTTATTTTGGCGTCACGGACCGTCAATAAATCTTTAAAATCCGGGTCGAGCTGCAGCTGAAAATGGATGGTTTGATGCTCCAACAGCTGATGTAGGCTTGAGGTACAAGTGAAAACAAATAGCAGCATCAGCCAGATCATGACCCCAAAGCATTTCATTCCGTGGGTGGTTCCTTTCTCTTGAGATACTATGTAACCAATTATTTCCAAAAATTCGGCGTATCATACTTGGCACTAATCCGGTAACGATCGATCTTCATCAGTAAATTTTAGAAAATATTAACAAATCTTAATCGCAACCGACAACCTTCGAGTTACTTTTTAGAAGAGACCTGATAAAGTTACCTTCGGAAGCATAAATCGTGGAGGTAACGTTCGTTGAACTACTTAAAGTGGTCCATTGTAGCCGTATTGTTCATTGCCAATGTCGGTGTCGTTGTTTTTGGAAAAAAGCATTTTGAGAGCAAGGCGTCCGCGGCCGCCGGTCATGACCAAACCCATGCCGTCAGTGTCGGACAGGCTGTATACGAGCACATGCCATGATTGTCTCCAGGTCAAATAAAAAATTAATATTAACCAATAGAGATCTGGATGATTCTATAAACGGGGGTCGAATAATGAACGATAAAATTGAAATTGATATCCAACACATTCTCTTGGCTCTGAATTTGATCCCGGGGTTACCTTATCTGGTTAGCGGTGAATACATCAATCATTTGATCGAATCGGACCTGAAGTATCCGCCTCCGACGCTTTGCAAGCCTCATCGGTTTCTTGATGAAATGCTGACCTGAGAGCCGGGCGTGCTTTTCCGGTGTGAAAAAAAGAATGCACCTGTTCAGGTGCATTCTTTGGACAATTCCGTTTTTAAAAAATGAAGAAACTGCCTCGCATGTTCGTTGGACAGCGGTTCACCTTCATGGGTGAAGGAAAATCTCTCCAAAATTTCGTTATCCGGCAAATGCAGGCAATCCATCAGCTCTTGTACATCCTTGTCGATGATGTTTCTCATCTTCCAACCCCTTCCGTTAGTTCCACATAGATCGAACGGAGGCTCTTTCGGCAACTGGCTGGCATTTTGAGGCGATAAGCTCAAAGAAGCCCCTGTAGCTTTGCGTCACCACTTTTCAATGGTTTTGCCACTTATCGTTTGACTATGGTGGTTGTGCAAATAATTATACATTCATTTACACTCTTCAACAACATTTCTTCAACAACATTTCCTAAGGTAACATATATTTGATGCATTTGATGCATTTGATGCAGGGCACTTTCATTCCGATCATCGCCATGATTGCTTATTCAAAGGACCACAGCAGCTTCCAATCGCCGTTCTCCCGAATGACGAAGACGTCCTGGTGTACGGAGAAATCCCCGAAAGAGCTTCGGAAATGCTGCTTAACGGGAATTTGATAAGCCCACGGCACGGGCGGAGCATCCTTGGACATTTGCCACGGAGCTACTTTCACTGCAGCGCCCAACTCAAAATCGAAGGTATTAACGCCAAAATGCTGCATAAATATATGGGAACGGCTCTGGATATAGCCGCCTTTGGGATACTTGTTTTACATCGGCAGGGCGAACAGCTCCCAGGCGCTTCCATAGTCTCCGGACTGTTCGTATTGATAAAAGCGTTTCACCAGCCGTTCCGCCTTCTCTTCATTCGACGCAGGCCGCAGAAGGAATATAGCGAGGAAGACAGCGGCGGCGGCAAGCAAATATCGGATGTCCGGACGCAGGGTGCGCCGGCCAAAACGTCTTCTCCTTAGCATGACATGCCCTCCTTATCCATAGATGGATATGCCGGAGCGGGCTTTCATTATGCCACGGAAGTGAATCTCGCACTTTATGATTTCCTCACACATGCATCCAACGTCCCGATACGATCCGGATCGCCGCGAACAACGGCTGCCGATTCCAACGGTTGGCTTTGCAATAGATGTCCTATTGCCGCCGTTCCTTTACTGGTACAGCAGGTTAACTTTTTCCGCAATGACCATTATATGAAAAAATTTCTATATTGTGTTGATAATTCAGACTAAATTAGCTAAAATAATGTTACGAAATGTATCAACCTAGGAAGGTAGATGGATATGCCGCCCAGAAATGTAAAAATAGTACCAAGGGAGAGAAAGATGAACATCGTCGAAAATCCGGACAAAATTAGTTTCCCGGTCTTACATAAAAAGGGGAAATACGACTATAGTCCCTTTTTCCAAGGAGAGGAGGACGGAATCGATTTCGTCTGCGGTTCCTGCTCATGGTTGTTGAATAAAAATGTCAGCGTTGTTTCTCTTCCTATTCTGGCGGTATATCAATGCCCCAAATGCGGGCAATTAAATATGCTGTAAAATGCCTTCGTCGTCCGCCAAATGAAAAAGCTCAATTTTCTCGTACATCGGAGTCCGGCCGAGGTGGCTCTGATACAATACCACCTCCTGAACCCGCCAAGTACGAAGCGGAACGTCCTGGTTTTTCAAATGGGCTGTCCATTGATCCAATTGGAACGGGGAAGCTCCGCTGTACTTTCTTGCGACGGTAAGATGGGGCCGATAAGGGTGCTCCTCCCGCTCGAATCCCGACTGAGAGGCGGCCTGCTCGACAGCGGCCTGCAGCAGGGACAGCCGGTCAAGGTCTCCGCCGACGCCTTCCCATAGGATGCCGGGTGAAGCGGGACGGCCGAACGTTCCCCATCCTTCGAGCCGAAGGGTAAATGACCCCAGACTTCCCGTAAGGTCGGACAAGCCTTGGACCATTTGGCGTCGGGCTTCAGGAGAGGCTGCGCCCAAAAACTTCAGCGTGATGTGCAGATCGTCCGGATGAACCCATTTATGAAAGCGGTAAAGCATCCTCATGGATTCCATTTCCTGTTTCAGGGCGGAACGGATGTCAGGCGGTATGGGAATGGCCACAAACAATCGCGGATCGGACATAAGCGATGCACCTCTCATCGGATTTGTTCTTATTATAGCATCGTAATTTGGCAAAGTAGGGCAATCTGATGAATCCTGTAAACAAATACTTGAATCGGCGCGCTAACCTTTGCTATCATAGCCATATCCTATGAAAAGTGAAGGTGTGAATCTCGTGACAAAACGCGCTTACAATTTCAATGCAGGACCGGCTGCGCTGCCTTTGGAAGTACTAAGGCGGGCACAGGAAGAGTTTGTGGAATATCAAGGCATTGGCATGTCCATTATGGAAATTTCTCATCGAAGCGCTCAATACGAGAAATTGAACGAAGATACGCAATCCTTGTTGAAGGAGCTATTTTCGATTCCGGACGGTTACAAGACGTTATTCCTGCAGGGCGGAGCGAGCACCCAGTTCGCGATGATCCCGATGAACTTCCTGAAAGCGGGTCAAACCGCCTATTACGTCCATACGGGCGCTTGGGCCAGCAAAGCGATCAAGGAAGCGAAATTGATCGGCGAAACGGCGATTGCGGCCAGTTCCGAAGCGGACAATTTTACGCGTATTCCGGATCTAAGCGGGCTTCAGCTCGGCGATCATGCGGCTTATCTGCATATTACGTCGAATGAAACGATTGGGGGCGCCCAGTTCGTCCAATACCCGGATACCGGCAGTGTTCCGTTGATCGGCGATATGTCCAGCGACATTTTGTGCCGTCCGGTCGACGTTTCCAAGTTTGCGATGATATACGCCGGTGCTCAGAAAAACCTGGGGCCGTCCGGCGTAACCGTTGTTATTTTGCGCGAAGATTTACTTCAAGATACGCCTAAAGGTATTCCGACGATGCTTCGCTACGATACGCATACCAAGGGCAACTCCCTGTACAACACGCCTCCGGTTTATTCGGTGTACATGGTCAACCTGGTTCTTCAGTGGATCAAGGAGAACGGCGGAGTGGCTGCGATGGAGAAGCGCAACCGGGAGAAAACCAGTTTGATTTATCAAGCCATCGATCAAAGCGGCGGATTTTACCGCGGTGTCGTCCAACCGGAATATCGTTCCCTGATGAACATTACATTCCGCATGGAAAACGAAGAGCTTGAGAAGAAATTCGTGAAGGAATCCGAACAGCACGGCTTCGTCGGGCTGAAGGGCCACCGCGACGTCGGGGGACTGCGCGCCTCCACGTATAATGCCGTATCGTTCGAAGCTTGCGAGGCGCTCGCTTCGTTCATGGCCGATTTCCAGAAGCGTAACGGCTAACAGCCGGGACAAGCAGCTTCGTCAGGGCGCTTACGGGTCTTGCGGAGCTGCTTTTTCGCGTAAAAAAAGAGCGCCGCGCCGGATGCGTACGGTGCTCCTTTTGTCGATCAGGCCAAGGATTCTTTCACGCTAGGTTCCATCAGTTTGTAACCGACGTTGCGAATCGTTACAATATATTCGGGAGTCCGCGCATTCGTTTCGATCTTATCGCGCAGGTGGCTGATATGAACGTCGACGATTCGCGTGTCGCCGAGGAAATGATAATCCCAGACGCCGTGCAGCAGCTGCTGGCGGCTGAGCACTTTGCCCCGGTGCTTGCATAAGAAGAGCAGCAGATCGAATTCCTTAGGCGTCAGCTCGATCGTTTCGCCCTTGACCTTCACTTCCCGCTGGTCTGGTCGAATGACGATAGGGCCAATTTGGACCGGCGTGTTCTCCATTGCGGAAGGTAAAATTTGAATACGGCGTATAATCGCCTGGATACGGGAAATAAGCTCCTGCGGACTGAATGGCTTCGTCATGTAGTCGTCAGCGCCGTTATCGAGCCCCGCAATTTTATCGGACAAGTCCTGCATGGCGGTCAGCATCACGATCGGCACCATGTTATTCTGGCTCCGCAGCTTGCGGCACACCTGGATGCCGTCCATCTTTGGAAGCATCAAGTCGAGCACAATCAAGTCCGGGCGAAATTGAGGAATGGCGCTGAATACCTCTTCGCCATCATATACGCAGTGGACTTCGAAACCGACCAGCTTCAGGTTGAATTCTATAAGCATCGAGATGGAAGGTTCGTCGTCAACGACAAGGATTTTCTTCTTCATCATTCGACATGTCTCCTTTAGCACATAGTAGCTTCATTATCGCAGCCGACCGTCATCTATGTATTAAAAAAGGTAAAACGAGTGTTAAAATTGAGGTGAACTGAACAATGGCGTTTCATATCGTATTGGTCGAGCCTGAAATTCCGGCCAACACCGGCAACATCTCCAGAACGTGCGCCGCTACGGGAACATGGCTTCATTTGGTACGGCCGCTTGGCTTTGACACCGACGACCGGACCTTGAAGCGTGCGGGTCTCGATTACTGGCACGCGGTTAAGCTCGAATATCACGATTCGTTCGCAGAAGTGAAAGAGAAGTATAAAGACGCGCGGTTTTTCTTCGCTACGACGAAAGCGGACAAGCTGTACACGGACATTACGTTCCGCGATGGCGATTTTCTGGT
The DNA here is from genome assembly GCF_016586185.1 of Paenibacillus sp. EPM92. Taxonomy (NCBI): domain Bacteria; kingdom Bacillati; phylum Bacillota; class Bacilli; order Caryophanales; family Paenibacillaceae; genus Paenibacillus; species Paenibacillus sp. EPM92. The sequence goes on along the minus strand of NZ_BCPS01000102.1, from coordinate 27,543 downwards.
ATTCGGCAAAGAAACAAAGGGGCTGGCGCCGGAAATTTTGGCGGAGCATCCCGATGCGCTGATGCGCATGCCAATGACCGATGCGGTGCGCTCGCTGAATTTATCGAATTCCGCAGCGATTATTTTGTATGAAGGCTTAAGACAAATCGGATTCCCCGGATTATCGTGATCGGGAGCCGGATATAGGCTGATTCAGAAGGACAAGAAACGGGTAACGAACAGTGGAGGAAGCCGGTTGCGAGAAAGCCGGTGGCAGGAATTTATGCACTGGCGTCGAAACCATATAAGGGAAGTCGGGAAGTTAAGTAGAGTAAAGGTGAGGTGAATTAATGATGAAACCGGCAGGTGTCGTACGGAAGGTCGACCAGCTTGGACGAATAGTGCTCCCGAAGTCGCTACGCAAACGGTATCAAATGAACGAAGGAGATCCGGTAGAGATTTTAGTGAGCGGCGATCATATTATTCTGGAAAGATATCGCCCACGCTGCGTATTTTGCGGGTCCATGGATCAGGTCAGCGACTTCAAAGAAAGATACATTTGTTCCGAATGCTTGGGTGAAATGCAACAGATGAAGAACACCCAGGCGTAGGTGCTGCAGTTGTGACGCGAAAGAGACTTGCCGGACGGCCGTGCGCCGAGGCAAGTCTTATTTTTTTGCTATCAGCTATGTCGGGACGCAGGCCTTCTTCCGCATGCGCATCCACTTGCGAAGCTCTTTCGCATTGCCTGTTCGTTGAGAAATCGCGATCAGGCGGTCGTAGAACAAGAGCTCTTCCCCGGTGCCATACTGCAGGCCGCTTTGCAGGAAGCGGACGGCTTCCGCATATTGTTCCCGTTCGCAGCAGTTATCGGCGGCCCATAATGATAACTGTTCCCATGCTTGCTCGACGGTCTCCTTGAGCGCGATGGAGAACGGGTCGAAGCAGCCGGACAATATTTTGCTCTGCAGCTGCTCGGAAAGAGTCACACACTGATTGAGCTTGTAAGCGCTGTCCGCTTGTTCGGAAGCGCTTTGCAATTCCCGCAGGAGGACGAATAGATCGCAATCGATTTCAATATTCAATTTGATCGTATCCCGTTCGATCGTTAAGCAAGGCTCTTGCCCGTCTTCCGTTTCGAGCAGCTTGCTAAAATGATTTAAATACACGCGAAGGTTGCGCATGGCCTTGGGGAAAGCCGTCTCCGGAAACAACGTTTCGCACAGCTGTTCCCGCGTTGCCGAGCGGTGATACGCCAAATACATCAGTATACTCTTGGCGTGCCGCGTGTTCCAACCGAGCCGGATCGGCCGCTGGCCCAGACTGACTTCGAACGTTCCGATACAACGGATCGTCAACCGGTTGCGTTCAGGGGCAGAAGGGAGGCGTCCCGACCAGAGGACACGAAGCGTTTGCTTAAGCTCGTCCTCCACCGGTTTCGGCTTACCGGGTTCGAAGGGCGTTTTCCGCACGAAGCGGTCGATAAAGTCCGAGGTATACAACGGTTGATCCACGAAGGTGAGGTTGGAGGCGCCTGGTACGATCAGGAAGGCGGAGGCGTCGAACAGCATGTGCGCGATATGCGCCATGCCGGGCGGAAAGCTTGCATCCAGCTCGCCCGATATGATCATAAGCGGCTTGCGGACGTGAGCTTGTTCATGTAACGCCTGCTCGGAGCCGGCGAGGTCGAGCAATTGTATGTATAAAGCCTTAGAAACGCGCTCATGGGCTTGGACGATGCGTTGATGCAGAAGCGCATCGCCGGGAGTCCCCGTCAGCTTGTGCGCCATGGCGGCTGCGTAGACCGTCATCGGCGCTTGTTCGAGCAGAAGCCTGCGATCCTGCAGCTCGGTAAGCGTAGCCGGCAGCGTGTGGGGCATATAAGGAGAGATATAAATCATGCGCTCCACGCTGGAAGGGGTTAACGCGGCCAAACGCCTGGCGATATACACGGACGCGTCATGAGCAACCAAGACAACCGAGCTTATGTTCAACGATTCGAGCAGCAAGCGTAGATCTTCAGCGAGGGTAGCGAACGTGACGTCTTCCGACGTTTCGCCGCTTAGGCCGTGTCCGGGCAAATCACAGACGAGCAGCGAGTAACGAACCGATAGCAGCGGGATCAACGATCGCCAGAAGGAGCCGGATAGACCGAGACCGTGAAGCAGTACGATTGTTTTGGCGTCAGGATCGGGGTTCGGTGTAAATTCATAACTCATCCTGTAGCTGGTTGCCAGTAGGGCCATAAGTCCAAAGTCCTCCAATGTGAACGAGTCTCTAGCGGTAAATGATCAATTAGGACTATGTATTTCACCAGTGTACCAAAAATTTAGTTAAAATTTAAGAAAGGATACAATAAAAGTATATTATTTTGTTGGTTTTGTAACCTTTTTGTAACGGTTGTTATGCTAAACTTCACAATATACTGGAATTAAACTTTAGTAGCATACGATATCTTAAAGGACGTGACAAACAATGACAACGACCAATCGAGCCCCGATTGAATTGGATATAGATGATTTGTTGGATCAACTGGGCATAGACGGTGAACGTTGGCGCGGTTTAAGTTCGGGAAGCGGTTCGGATGAAAAGCAGGAACGAGAAGGCAGCCGTTCCGAAGAAGAGCCATCATAAATAAGGTGTTAGATCATATAAACTCGGATACATAATGTATCGAGAAGGCCGCGATAAATCAAACGGGTTGAACGATTCGGTCCGTTTCCGGTTATCCGAGTTCCTTCAACCCGCGAGTGCGCATGCGAACGGCTTACAAGCCTTTTGTTTTATCTTCATTGTAGGCGGCCGTGAGCATCGCAGTAATAAACATAGCAAACACCGTAATAACAAGCCAAAACGTAGCGGACATGATTCAGCACCTCCCGCCCTATATTATAACCAACCTTCCCCTAAAAGAAAACGTAAAAACTCCAAGAAAATGAATAAATCTGTGAACAATTGCCTCATTTAAAAAACAGGAAGTTGGTTGCCAGCGGACGAAGCTTGCCGTTATCCGACGGATGGTTGATCACTTGTCCGTCGAAAATCAAGCTCGACGAACCGCCGCCGTCCAGATTGTAAGCGTCCTTGATGCCGAGCGACTGAAGCTTGTCCTGAAGCTCGGCGAGCGTAGCACCGGAGTTGCCGCGCTCGTCGTATCCGTCCGTTACGATAAATAACAGCTGGTCGTTCTTAAAGCTGCCGACCACGGTGCGCGGCGCGCGTGCCGGAGAACTGACCCATTGGGGCGGAATCGGCTGCTTCTTGCCGTTCTGCAGCAAGATTGGCACGAAGGTGGAGCCGAACGACGGCTTCAGCTTGTCGAGATCTTCCTGCTTATAGAACTTGCCTCCGATCAGCTTGCGATCGGTGCTCAGTCCGATGAACGTCAAGTCTTCGAAGGAAGGCTCGAAGCCGTATACGTACTTGCCGCCGACCATCGTCGTGCTGAGCGGGTACCGCTTGCCCGTCTTCGCATCGTCGGCGAAGCCTCCCGCATTGACCCCCGCTACCGCTCCGTAGCGGCGCACCGCTTGCAGCGTCGTTTCGCTGCCGCCGACTTTGTCGCCGCCCAGAACCATTGTCATCCCTTTATCGGTCTTTAGATTAACTTTCAAGGCGTACCCTTTGTAACGCTCCTCGGAGAAGGTGTACAGCTTCAGATCGATATTCGCCGAAGAAGCCGAGCGGTTCACCTTCCCCCCGAGCTTGGAAGCTACGCGCGTGTCGAAGATCGCTGCCGGGCGCTCGGCGGCGGCTTCCGCCAGCTTCGACAGGCGGGCGGCTTCGTCGGCGCTTTTGGCGTAGAACTGAAAGTATTTCTCGACGGTAGTGCGGGTAAGCGCCGCATCCTCCTTGGATCGGTCGAGCTTCGTCAGCGCCGATTGGAGGCTCTCCCTCAGCTGCAGGTCGACCTGGGGCCGTTCAACCGGTTTAGGAAGCTCTACGGAGAGCTGCGCCGCCGCCAGAAAACCAAGTGCGCCGAGGAACGGAGCCAACGCGAGAAGCATCACCCGGTTGATTTGTTGAATCGGATTCATCGCAGGTGCACCTCCTATTGCAGCGCATCCAGTTGTTTTTTCAAGTCGTCGAGCTTCTTCGTCACATCGGCCAGCTGCGTATACAATTGGTTGCTGTTGTCGGTTTTGCTGCTGGCGCTGTCCTTCGTGAAAGAGAGAAGCTCATTGACCGAATCGATTTTCGACTGCAACTGGGTCATATCGGCGGACATGCTTTGCTTCAAGTCGCCGATCTGCTTCTGATAGTCTTCCTGCACAGCGGCAAGCTGGTTCTCGATTTGCGCGGCGATATCTGTCTTGATCTGCAATTGCAGATAATCGGTATAGGCTTTGGCTCCCCATATGCCCAAGCCTGCAAGAATGATCCACGAAACGATCAGTATCGTATACGTTCTCGGCTTTGCCTGCTTCGGCCGGCCAGTGCGAATCGGGGCTTGCGGCAAATTCGGTTCGATCGGAGTATTCAAGATTCTCTCCCCTTCCTGTATTCGTTCGGAGAGACGCCGACCGTTTTCTTGAACACTTTGCTGAAATATTTCTCATCTTCGTACCCTACCATGGCGGCGACCTGCGCGATGCGCAGGTGAGGGTTTAACAGCAGCAGCTTGGCTTTGTCAATTCGGATGCCGCTGAGATAATCGGATAAGTTCTCGCCGAACTCTTGTTTGAATTTGCGGGAAATATATTCACGGCTCAAGTAGAAATGGTTGGCGATCTCCTGCAAGGTAATATCCTGATGATAATGATTACGTATATATTTGGCGATTTCGAACATGACGTTGCTGTCCTGCTGCTGCGACTTCAGCATGTGCTTCGAAAGCTCGGTTAAGCTGCGGACGAGCTGCTGCTCCCACATATCGATCGATAAGCGTCCTTCGTCATCCATCGGGACGTGAAACGGGGCGTCGTCCTGCGTGCGCTGCGGAGGCGGACCGTCGCCGAACCATTCGCTCATCCAGCGGGTTTTCAGCGTGTTGTATTCGTGCCACCACAGCTCGAGCTGCTCCGTATTGATCGAAGGAAGACGCCGCACGGCGTCAATCCATTCGCCGACGGATTTGCGAATTTGCTCTTCGCTGCCGCTGCGGACCGCAAGGCGGATCGCTTCGGCGTACTCCGACATCGACAGCACGCCGGCAGAGAGCGGCGGACGGTCGTCGTACTCGTGAATGCGTTTCTGCCTGGCGAGCAGATTGCGGCGCCTCAGCGCTTGCTTCGCTTCCGCATAAGCTTCCTTCAGCTTGTCCGGGAACGGGTGTACGCCGCTGACGCCGATATCCATGGAGCTTTGGAACGTATTGACGATGCACTCCTGAATGTGGAGGAAAACGGCCTCCGACCGTTCCAGCTCACGGAACAGCAGGAGGACGATCTCGTTCTCGCTGTTCCAGAAGCGGAAGGCGACGCCGATCCGCTGACCGCGGTCCATCGTCAGCACTTCATTGCAGACGTTCATGAGCGAGAAGAAGACCAGATCCCATTGCGACCAGAACCGGTCCTTCAGTTTGCCGCTGATCGTATCGAGGCTTAGCACCGCCAGACGGCACGAGGTGACGTCGGGGCTCAAGCCGTACTCTTCGGCAATTTCTTTGGCATGCTTCTCGTATGTTTTGGGCTCGCTCACCAAATTCGACCAGATCGTGTCCCAGTATACGGGCTTAATCTGATTCATTTCCATGTTCAAGCTTTGCTGCTGGCGCCGCTCGTCCTGCTCCTTGCGAATCAGCGCGACGGTTTTCTGCGTCGTCTCCACAAGCTGCTCCGCATCGATCGGCTTTAAGATGTAGTCGACCCCGCCGTGCTTGATTGCGTGCCGCACCAGGTCGAATTCGTCGTGGCCGCTGATGACGATCGTCTTCGCGGATGGCAGATGCTCGCTCAGCCACGCCATCAGCTCCATCCCGTTCATCAGCGGCATCATCATATCGGTGAATACGAGCTGAGGCCGGTGCTGCCGCAGCATCTCCACAGCCTCGGCGCCGTCCTGCGCCTCCAGCACCGTATCGATGCCGAACGTCGTCCATGGCACGAGCAGCTTAATCGCGTCGCGCACGTGCTTCTCATCGTCAACGATCATGGCGATCATCTTCGTCCGCCTCCTTGCGTTGTAAGGGAATGATTATGGTGATTATGAGGCCGCCCGGTTGATGAGGCTCAACGATCATAGCCGCTTCGTCGTCATAGTAGAGCTTGAGTCTTGCTAGCACATTCAAAAGCCCGATGCCGTCCTCCTCGCCGCTGGCATCCATAGGAAGTCTCAGCTTGCGGCGCAGCTGCTCCAAATGGTGGGCGCTCATGCCTTTGCCGTTATCGGCGACGGTGATCTCCAACCGGTTTCCCTCCAGCAGCCGTCCGCCAATTTCGAGCCGCCCGATTTGGCTGCGCGGATCGAACCCGTGCTTGAAATAGTTTTCGACAAGCGGCTGCAGGATCATTTTCGGTACGGGAATCTCAGCCGCTTCGTCCGTGATGCGGTACTCGACGGTCAGCTCGTTCTCGAACCGGTGCAGCTGCAAAGCCAAATACGAACGGACGTGATCGACTTCCCGTTTGAAGGGGACGATCGGTTCGCCCGTGTTCATGCTGTAGCGCATGATTTTGGCGAGAGCGGACAGCAGCGAATAAATTTTGGGCGCCTCGTGCTGCAGGGCAAGGGTTCCGATCGACTGCAGGGCATTATAAAGAAAATGCGGATTGATCTGCGCTTGCAGCGCCTTCAACTGATTCGTCTTGTTGGCGATCTCCAGCTTATATTCCTTCGTGATCAGCTGGTTGATCGTCTGCATCATCACCCGAAAGCGATGGGCGAGAATGCTGAACTCGTCATTGCCTTTGACGTGAATATCGACCTGCATGTTGCCGGTCTGAATTTTGCCGATATACCCGAGCAGCTTCCGGATTGGCGCCGTAAACCGGATCGAGACAATCACGGTCCCGATGATGACGACCGCCATGAAGGCGAGCAAAATGAGCGTATTGGCGAACGTCAGCCGTTTGGCATGTTCATACAACAGCTCGTTGGGAATACGCTTGACAATGATCCAATCGGCGTATGGCTCGCGGATACGCTCATACATTTGGATGCCGCTAAAGCCGCCGCCGTTCCACTCCAGACTGCCGCGTTCCTCTTCGCGAGCGAGCAAGTCGCGCACCCAGGGCTCATCCAGCATCTTGCCGCGGTACTCGGCATTGGAGCCGTACACCACATTGCCGCCGGCGTCCAGCACGAACAGCTCTTCGCCTTGCGACATCAGCTGGTTGCAGATCGACTCGATGAACGAGACATTGACGTCTACCGAGAGGGTGCCGAGATCTTCCATCGTCAGCGAGTTGGTAATCGAGCGGTGAAACGTAAAGACGGTAGCGGTCGGCAGCGGATTGAAAGGGAACATCGCATACGTATGGCTCGAATGCGTAGGCTCGATCCAGACGTTGCCTTTATCCACGCTGGGCACATATTTGGATCGGCTGCTTTCATTTGAATTCGTATTGCCCTGCGTATACAGGAAAGCTTTATCCGTTTTGCTCAGATACAGGTACACTTGATGAATTTCTTGAACCGCGTTGTTGATGCTCAGCAAGCCCCGTATAATTTCCTGGCGGCTGCCGAATCCGGTGGCCCCGTTCTCGATCACCGTATATAAATTGTTGTCATTGTAAACGAGCAGCGTCGCCTGCTTGACCCCGTTCAAATAGTTGACGAGATTCGTTTTTCCTTGATAAATCAGGTTGGAGTTAGTCTGTATCGTATCTTGGATGACCTGGCGTTCGGTGACGTAATACGTCATCACGATCGACGTGGAGATCGGCAAGATGGTTGCGGCCAGCAGAAATAAGATCAGCTTGTTGCGGATGCTGTTTCGGATCAAGGGCGTCCCTCCTGATTTTGGCGCTAGCGCCCTTAATTGTACCAACAAAGATCAATAAATTCCACCTGATCCGACAAGAGATTCCATGTTCATTGTCAGCCGCACTTTCTATACTAAGGGTATACTTTACAAGAATTTTGCAAACTTTAAGACCAAAAGGGGGAGGTACCCATGAAAGCAAATCAGCGGTTATCAAGCGCGCTGCAGCAGCTCGTGTTCGTAGGGCCGGCTTTCATTTTCTTCGGCATCATCGTCATCGTCCCGTTCGTCATGAGTATGTACTACTCGTTCACCGAGTGGAACGGGGTCACCTCAAACGTCAAGTGGATCGGTTTTGACAATTTCAAACATATCCTCCTGGAGGATAAAGATTTCCATAGGTCGTTCTGGTTCACGACACGATTCACCGTCACCGAAGTTCTTCTTGCGAACGTGGTGGCGTTCGGCTTGGCGCTTCTGCTGACGCAGGCGCTCAAGACGCGCAACATGCTCCGTACCGTATTTTTCATGCCGAACGTCATTGGCGGCCTGCTGCTCGGGTTCATCTGGCAGTTCATCTTCGTCAAAGGATTCTCCAACATCGGCGAGCTGACGGGACTTTGGTTTTTTCAGCTTCCTTGGCTGGGCGATTCGCCGACCGCCTTCTGGGCGCTTGTCATCGTCAGCGTCTGGCAGCATGCCGGTTATTTGATGGTCATCTACATTGCGGGGCTGGCGAACGTGCCGAAGGAGCTGCAGGAGGCCGCGTATATCGACGGCGCCAATCGCTGGCAGACATTGAAGAACATCACGTTCCCGATGATCATGCCGTCCATCACGGTCTGTCTGTTCCTTACCATCTCATGGGCGTTCAAAATGTATGATCTTAACGTGTCGCTGACGCAAGGCGGTCCGTTCAACTCGACCCAGTCGGTAGCGCTGAACATCTATGAAGAAGCGTTCCGGAACAACCGATACGGTCTCGGGACGGCAAAAGCGTTCATCTTCTTCATCGTCGTTGCCATCATTACGATGATTCAAGTTACCGTTACGAAGCGGAAGGAGGTCGAAGCGTAATGGAATCGGGCAAAAACTACAACTTCCGCCTGTTCTCGCTTGAAGTGCTGGGCATTGTGCTGGGCCTGCTGTTCCTCGTACCGTTCTATTTCGTTATCGTCAATTCGATGAAAACGTTCGGGGAGCTGCTCGTGAATTCGGCCAATTTGCCGCAATCGTTCAACCTCGCCAACTATGCGAAGGTTTGGGGGATTATGAAGTTCCCAAGAGTGTTCTCGAACTCGCTGATCATCACCGTGGTCAGCAACTTGGGACTCGTCTTGATCAGCTCCATGGCGGCTTACCGGCTCGTCCGCCATCCGTCGCGTTTCAATAATTGGCTGTTTCTTGCGTTCGTGGCCGCGATGGTCATTCCGTTCCAATCGATCATGATCCCGCTCGTGAAGGTTGCCAGCGAGGTCGGTCTGATGGACAGCCGGCTCGGTCTCATCATTTGTTACTTCGGTTTCGGCGTATCGTTGAACGTGTTCCTGTATCACGGCTTCATTAAATCGATTCCGAAGGAAATCGAGGAGTCCGCAACGGTGGACGGATGCACCCCGTACGGCGTGTTCTGGAAAATCATTTTCCCGCTCTTGAAGCCGATGTCGGTTACGATCGTCCTGCTGAACAGCTTATGGATTTGGAACGACTTCCTGCTGCCGCTTCTCGTATTGAACAATCCGGATCTGCGGACGATTCCGCTGGCGACGTATTCGTTCTTCGGTCAGTATACGAAGCAGTGGGATATGGCGCTCGCGGCGCTCGTGCTCGGCGTCATTCCGATCATCATCTTCTTCCTGTCGATGCAGCGCTTCATTATCGAAGGAATTACGGCCGGTTCGGTTAAGGGCTAACCGGATACCCAGGGTTACGAACTTCCAATGAAAGCGTTTGTTCAAAATGTTCCACCTTTTCGATCAATTTTCTCTGTGTTCGGCAAGGTGGGCATTTTATACAATAAACTTGTAAATCATAAATAAAAATGGTTCAGAAATAAGGGAGGTTACTTCGATGAATGCAAAGAAAATCGTAAGCTTGAGTCTGGCGGCCATTATGGCGATGTCCGTTGCCGCAGGTTGCGCTAAGAAAGAGGAAGCGCCAAGCACGGGCGGAACGGAAGGTAATGCCGGAGCGGCGAAGAACGTCACCCTGAAAATGTTCCAGTTTAAAGTGGAAATCGCCGAGCCGCTTGCCAAATTGGCAGCCGAGTACGAGAAGGCGAACCCGGGCGTAAAAATTCAAATCGACACCGTTGGCGGCGGCGCGGACTACGGCGCAGCGCTGATGGCGAAGTTCAATTCCGGAGATAAACCGGATATCTTCAACAACGGCGGTTTCTCCGATCTTGACAAATGGATCGAGCACCTGGAGGATCTCTCCGCAGAGCCATGGGTGAAGGACCTCGTCGACGTTGCGAAAGAACCGATGACCAAGGACGGCAAGCTGTACGGTCAGCCGCTTAACCTGGAAGGGTACGGCTTCCTGTATAACAAGGACTTGTTCGCACAAGCCGGCATCACCGAGACGCCGAAGACGATCTCGCAGCTCGAGGATGCGGCGAAGAAGCTGCAAGCCAAAAACATTACACCGTTCGTGAACGGTTATGCGGAATGGTGGGTGCTTGGCAACCACTTCGTGAACCTGCCGTTCGCTTACCAACCGGATCCTAACAAATTTATCGCCGACTTGAACAGCGGCGCGGCTAAAATCCCGGGCAACCCTGTGTTCGATCAATGGGTGAAATTGTTCGATCTGCAGCTGCAATACGGCAACAAAAACCCGCTGCAAACCGACTACAAAACACAAGTGACCGAGTTCGCGACAGGCAAAGCGGCGATGACGCAGCAAGGGAACTGGACGCAGCTGCAATTGACGCAGACGAACCCGAACCTGAAGGTCGGCTTCCTGCCGATGCCGATCAGTGACGACGCAGCGGCGAACGACAAGCTGCCGGTCGGCGTACCGAACAACTGGGTGATTAACAAAAACTCGCCGAACAAAGAAGAGGCGAAGAAGTTCCTTAACTGGCTCGTAACGTCCGATATGGGTAAAAAGTACATTGTTGAAGAGTTCAAATTTATCCCGGCGTTCAAATCGATTCCAGCTGACGAGAAGATTCTCGGACCTTTGGCAGCCGACATTATCCGTTACAGCAAAGACAACAAAACGCTTAGCTGGAACTGGTTCAAATTCCCGGGCGGCGAAGCGTCCAGCAAGAAGTTCGCGGCTACGATGCAGGCTTATGTCGCGAAGCAAAAAACGAAAGATCAAATGCTGACCGAGTTCCAACAAACATGGGACAGCTTGAAAAAATAAGGTCGATTCAAAGACACCGGTCCGGTTACAGGACCGGTGTCTTTTGCAATCCATTCGGGAGAGTTTCCGGGAAATAACAGCGCATCAACTGTGCTTTCAGTTCGGAGCTTCCATGTTCGGTGTCTTTCTTTACCTGTGGCGGTTGACCGAAAGTATGGCCATTAACGGCATCTATTACGCAGTTAACTACACTTCCGTTATTTTCTCATTCATCATCGGGGGTGGCAGATCAAGCAGAATGATCGCATGGTCGGTTACCGTATCGGAATCGGCATGCATGCCGTCTTTTATTTGTCCGTCGTGTTTACGGGAGAACATCTCGTGAATTACTATCTCCTGTTCGCTGTCTGCAATGGGATTGCAAGCGCTTTCTATTGCGTCGGTTATTTGACGCTCGTGTATGACGTATCGACCGATACGAACCGGATCCGGTAGATCGGCCGGCCAAGCGTGAACGTTATCGTATTAATCGCCAGATACATGGTGGGGAACGCAGGCATTGAAGTGCTGCCCTGGGTACTGCTCGGCAGCTCCGCGCTGCAAATCGCGCTGTACGGGTTGATCGAGGCGGATCGCGTTCCGGAACCTTCGCCAGCACACGACGGAGGGGTAAGGCGGAGAGGCTGGAAAATATATGGCAAGTTTACCACCCGCGGTACTGTTTTTCCTTTTGATGGTGATAGTAAAACTTCTCGCTTTGCCAAGAGCCTTTCCGTTTATAAATGTTTTTCATTAAGCGATGGTATATCCACATAAGCGTTCGAAGCAAGATGACCCCTCCTATACAAATGACTCCTACCAATTTAGTGTACATTAAAAACTGGAAATAGGCCAATTTACCTAATTATAAAGTTTAGATTAGGCTTTTAGGTCTACGTGAAGCATCATGCATGGAATGTCCATCCTTATGGGGAAACTAGTTTGTAACTGAACGGGGAGAGGAAGGAGCATTCTGCTTATGTACGATTGCATCATTGTCGGCGGAGGGTTTGCCGGGCTTCAAGCGGCGATTCAGCTAGGCCGTTACGGCCACCGCGTCAAGGTTGTGGACAAGGGTTACGGCAGGTCAACGCTGTGCCGCAGCTACCGGAACCTCATCGGTTGGCCGGACGGTGTCTCCGGACAGGAGCTGCGGCGTCTCGGACAGCTCCAGGCGCAGCGGTTAGGGGTGGAGTTCGTGCAGGATGAAGCGCTTGCCGCCGCGCGCGACGGGGAGACGTTCGAGGTCGCCTTATACGGCGGTGGGAGCGGCGGGGTCCTGAAGGGCAGAACGCTGCTGATCGCGACAGGCATTGCCGACCGCTATCCGGCCTTACCCGGATTGGAAGAGAGGCTCGGTTATAGCGTGTATGTATGCCCGGATTGCGACGGCTACGAGACGGTCGGCAGACGAACGATCGTGATGGGGGCGGGCGAAGCCGGCTCCGGGATGGCGCTCGCGCTGAAGTATTGGTGCGATGATCTGGTGTATGTCAATCATGAACGGAAGGCGATAGGCAGCGCGCATAGGGGAAAGCTCGAGGAGCTTGGCATTGCATACGTGGAGGCGGAGATTGCTGAAGTCTTAGGAAACGGAAGTTCGGAAGAGGGAGCCTTCGGCGGCGTTCGTTTAACGACGGGCGAGACGATACAGGGAGAACGGGGATTCATCGCCTTCGGCGGGAACAGGGTTCACTCCGATTGGGCGGTCTCGCTCGGCATCGAGCGGATGGAGAACAAACACATCGTCACCGACCCGCGAACGAAAATGACCCAGGTGCCCGGCGTATGGGCGGCCGGAGACATCGGCGTGCATGCCGAGCAATCGGTCATCGCCATGGGCGAAGGGTCGCAAGCCGCGATTTGGATTCACAAGGAGCTGCTCAAGCGGGGAGCCCGACGGCACATTCAGGGTTGAAGCGCAGGGCTGCGCGGTCACACGGAGCCACTGAGGCTGCCGATGGGTTCGGCTGCAGCTTCGTTCGTTTCCCCGGTTAGGGGGACGGGTTCCAGCCGGAATGCCTGGACGACATGAGCGTACGTCAGCAGCGCTTCCTCGCCCTGCGGGGTGAGCTGGTATACGCCTCGTTCCACGCGTTGAAACCAGAGGTATACGTTCTTCTGGAGCATGGCGGCCGAGCGGCTGTTTCCGGTCATGTCGCGCAGCTTGCGCGGAGACATCGGTCCGTACTGCCTTAGCAGTGCGGCGAGGTGCAGCGATTTCTCGCGATACGCGGTCACGAGCTTGCGCTTCGAGCTCCCGCCAACGTTGTAATCGCCCTGTCGTTCGCGGAACTCCTGCTCCAGCTTGCCGGCCGCATATTTGCTCGTTCTGGGCCTCCGTCCGTTTCCGGCGCTCAGCCGGCCTTCGGCCGCTTCGGGCGGATGACATTCAACCTCGACGCGAGGTTTTTTTGTTTTGTAGAACTGCACGGTCATCATCCCGAGCCCGAGCATGCCGCATAAGGTTCGAAGCTCGGGCCAGCTTGCACGGTGAGGCGCTCTGCCTTTGTCCGGCTTCTCGAAGGCGACGTAGACGGTGCGAGACATCCGCAGCCGGTCGATGGCTTGCAGCAGCAGCGGAATCGAGAAGCTTCGCTTCAGCTCTACGATAAGCGGCGGCTCGTCGCCGCGGATCGCGACCAAATCGCAGTGGCGCACCTCGCCCCGCACCTCATAGCCGAGCTGCTCCAGGTAAGTTTTGACGGGGGCGTACAGCTCGGTTTCGCTTTTGATCGCCACTCGGGTCCGCACTCCTTCCATCGGTTGTTAACTACAGCCATTATAGGCCATATCCAACAATTTGTCTAAAAATTTCGGTCAACTTCGTCCGCTTTCCTGCATAGGTATTTAATACACTTCGGATTACTGAAAGAGGGTTCCCGATGTTGATACAAAGGATGTTATTGCTGCCCTTATCCTGTACCGATGCTCATGAAGCTGGTTTTGCGCCGCAAAGCCCGGAGGAGGTTATGAATCATGAATATATTCAAGAAAATTGCCGATTATCGCACGGAAACCGAAAGACTGGCATGGACCGGTACCTTCGCCGAGTACCTGGAGAAGCTCCGCGACAATCCTCGACTTGCCATGACGGCTCATGCGCGCGTGTACGAAATGATCGCCTCTCATGGAATTGTAGAGGAGAATGGGCATCGAAAATATCAATTTTTTGAGAAAGAAATTTTCGGGCTCAATCATCCGATCGAGAAATTGGTCGAAGAATACTTTCATTCGGCGGCAAGACGTCTGGACGTCCGCAAACGCATCTTGCTGCTGATGGGACCTGTCAGCGGGGGGAAATCGACAATCGTCACGATGCTTAAGCGCGGGCTGGAGCGATATTCGCGTACCGACGAAGGCGCCGTCTTCGCGATCAAGGGCTGCCCGATGCATGAGGAGCCGCTGCACCTGATTCCGCTGGAGCTTCGGCCGGATGTGGAGCGGGAGTTCGGCGTGAAGATTGAGGGCAACCTGTGCCCGTCGTGCCAAATTCGGGTTCGGGAGGAATATGGGGGGCGCATCGAGGACGTGCTGGTGGAGCGGGTGCTTATTTCCGAGGACACCCGTACAGGGATCGGGACGTTCAGTCCTTCCGATCCGAAGTCGCAGGACATTGCGGATTTGACGGGCAGCATCGACTTTTCCACGATTACGGAGTTCGGCTCCGAATCGGATCCGCGCGCATATCGTTTCGACGGGGAGCTGAACAAGGCGAACCGGGGGCTAATGGAGTTCCAGGAAATGCTGAAGTGCGACGAGAAATTTTTGTGGAACCTGCTTTCCTTGACGCAAGAAGGCAACTTTAAAGCGGGGCGGTTTGCGTTAATATCGGCGGATGAGCTTATCGTGGCGCATACGAACGAATCCGAGTACAAGTCGTTCATTGCGAACAAGAAGAACGAAGCGCTTCAGTCGCGTATGATCGTCATGCCGATCCCGTACAACCTGAAGGTATCGGAAGAGGAGAAAATATATGGGAAGCTGATCCAGCAGAGTGACATGAAACACGTACATATCGCTCCGCATTCGCTGCGGGCGGCGGCGATCTTCTCGATTTTGACGCGCTTGAAGGAATCGAAGAAGCAGGGGATGGACCTCGTCAAGAAGATGCGCATGTATGACGGGCAAGAAGTCGAGGGCTACAAGGATGCCGATTTGAAGGAGATGCAGAACGAATTTCTGGAGGAAGGCATGACCGGGATCGATCCGCGTTATGTCATCAACCGCATCTCCAGCGCCTTGATTCGTCACGACCTGGAGTTCATTAACGCGCTCGACGTGCTTCGCGCCCTGAAGGACGGTCTCGATCAGCATCCTTCGATTACGAAGGATGAGCGTGAACGGTACTTGAACTTCATCTCGATCGCGCGTAAAGAGTACGACGAGCTGGCGAAGAAGGAAGTGCAGAAGGCGTTCGTTTACTCGTTCGACGAGTCCGCCAAGACGCTGTTCAACAACTACCTCGACAACATTGAAGCTTACTGCAACTGGGGGAAAATTAAAGACCCGCTGACCGGCGAGGAGATGGACCCGGACGAGAGGCTGATGCGATCGATCGAGGAGCAGATCGGCATTTCGGAGAATGCGAAGAAGGCGTTCCGCGAAGAAATTTTGATCCGCATGTCCACGTACTCCCGCAAGGGGCGGCGGTTCGATTACAGCAGCCACGAGCGGCTGCGCGAGGCGATTGAGAAGAAGCTGTTCACCGATCTGAAGGATATCGTGAAAATTACGACGTCCACCAAGACGCCGGATGAAAATCAATTGAAACGGATCAACGAAGTGATCAAGCGGCTTGTGGAAGAACACGGGTACACGACAGCCTCTGCTAACGAGCTGCTGCGTTATGTGGGAAGCCTGCTGAACAGATAGTCCTGCCGGCGTTACAACGGAAAAGCCTGCCGAAACCTTGTGAGGTATCGGCAGGCTTTTCTCATGAGGGTGCTAACGAGGAGCGGAATCAGCCGCGGGCATATAAATCTCAACCGTCGTCCCTTTTCCGACTTCGCTGAATATTTTCATTTTGCCCCCGTGGCTTTCGATGATTTTGAACGTGACCATCAGGCCGAGGCCTGTGCCTTTCTCCTTCGTCGTATAGAACGGCTCGCCCAATCTCGGAATGCGATCCTCCGGAATCCCGCAGCCCTGGTCGGTGAAACGCATCAGGACGTAACCGTCCTCTTGTTTTTTGAATTGAATGCGGATTTCGCCGCCTTCTTCCATGGAATCTACCGAGTTGTTCAAAATATTGATGAACACCTGCTTGATTTGATTCTCGTCGCAATTGATGAGCGGCACGTCGTGATCCGTTTCGGTGACAATATTGACGTTATGGATAATGGCTTGGGAACCGATCAGCAATATCGTATTGTGCAAAATAACGGCCGCATCCTTCGGCTGGAACTTGACCGATTGCGGCTTGGCGATGACGAGAAATTCGCTGACGATAAAGTTGATGCGTTCGAGTTCCTCCATCATGATGTTGAAGTAGTTGTCGAACCCGGCTACCCGGGATTGCATCAACTGTACGAACCCTTTGAGCGAAGTCAGCGGATTACGGATTTCGTGCGCGACACCGGCCGCGAGTTGTCCGACGATGGACAGCTTCTCCGAACGGATGAGCATTTCTTCCGCGCGTTTGCGTTCGCTGATGTCCTGGCCGATCATATAGACGCCTGCGATCTGTTTGCCTACGAAGATCGGGAAGTTCAATACGCTCAGCTCGACCAGCCGGTCCTCATTTTTGTGCCGGAACGAAAGCTCATAATGAGGGGTCGCGCCTTTCAGCGTTTCGAAGAAGCTCTGCGACCAACGGGCGTAATGTTCCGGAACAAGCAGCGTATCGATCGTTTTGTGAAGCAAATCTTTCTCTGTATAGCCGGCAACGGCGAACATCGCCGGGTTTACGCTGGTGATGTGCCCGCTCAAATTGAGCGAGCAGATCGGATCGGGGTTATGCTCGAACAACGATTTATACCGCAGCTCGCTTTCTTCGAGCAGAATCTCGGCTTTTTTTTTCTCGTAAAGCGCTTTAATCATCGCATATGAACGGGCAAACCGATAGTCTTCTTCCTGCGCCAAGATCGTTTCGAAGATGTCGTCGTCCTCTTCCGGGATGCCGTGATCCAGATCTTTCATCTTGCGTAAGAGATTGATGACGTTGGTGACATGTTCGCCTTGTATCCATGCCGCCGACGCGGTCTTGTAGGAGGTGGAGGAGCCGGTTTGCAGTTTGACGACGCCTTTGCGCGGATCATATTCTTTCACATGGTTCATGTTCACGACGTTCATCTGATCGATCAAACGGAAGCCTTCTTCGAACAGACACTCTTCGAAAGCTTCGAGGGAGGCAGCCCAATAAAATTTATCGTTCGCGGTATGAACGATGTATTCTTTATCTCGGATGCTTTCGATCTTCACGACTTCATCCGACGGAATGATCAGAATATCGGAACTTCTTTTATCACGAACAACTGGGATTTTCTGCATGAAATGAGATCACCTGCCTGTCGCATTCATTTCATTATAACATGGATGGTAATAACGTAACAGTTCACAGTCATTCATTATACTGCTTGTCGATTTGTGAAGTAAATCCCAACATTGAAATGGTGCGAAAATTCACAGAAAACGCGAATGACAAACGTGTTCCCGAGCCTCTATAATTTAATTATGCAATAAAGAATGATATGAAGGTAGGGAGAATGGAAACTTGATTGATATACATACGCATATACTGCCCGGTATCGACGATGGCGCTGCGGACGAGCGTCAAGCCCTTCTCATGGCACAAGCGGCCGAGAAGGAAGGCATACATACCCTCATCGCTACGCCCCATCATTATAACGGAAAATACACGAACCCCGGCGGGCAAGTTCGCCATGACGTCGCTAAGCTGAACACATTGCTGGAGGAGAACGCTATAGCCGTCAAGGTGCTTGCCGGCCAAGAGGTGCGGATTCACCGGGACCTTCTGGACGAGCTGCAGTCCGGCCATGCGATTACTTTGCATGATACCGCTTACCTGCTCCTTGAGCTGCCGACCGCCGACGTGCCTGCTTACACGGAAGAAATGATTCATGAGCTGAGGCTCATGAACCGCATTCCGATCATCGCCCACCCGGAACGCAACGCAGTTCTTGCCGCATCTCCCGATAAGCTGGCCCGCCTCATCGATCTGGGCGCCCTGGCCCAGCTTACGTCCCATTCCGTCAACGGCGCCTTCGGCCGCAAGCTGCAGAAGCTATGCTTCGCTTGGTGCGAACAAGGCCTGGCTCACTTTATCTCATCCGACGCTCACAATGTCGACAGCCGGGCGTTCGCCCTTCGTCAGGCCTATTCGCTGGTGGCTGAGCAATGCGGGGAGGCCAAGGTGGACTATTTCACAGAAAATGCGAGAAGAATCATTCATAATGAAGAAGTCCCGGTGCTTGCGCCCCAAGCGCATAAGAAGAAATGGTGGAGCTTCTGGTCATAGCGGCGCAGTTCCCGTGAACTAAAAAAACGTTTAGATTTAACAATAATTATTGACCGACTTATCCGATCATGTTACCATTTTAATGCAAGATTGAAGAATGAGTATAAAGAACTATGCAAATAGATCTATAACCATCGATAAAGTTATATAGAAGGTGAATCTCTCTGTTCGCTATATCTTACAGCCGCACAGGTACGGGATGATGTGTCTTCGAATATTACTTTATACATAAAGTTTGACGAGGAGAGGAATGTGAATAGTGAAGAAGAAGGTATTAGCCACTACAGTAGCTGCAAGTTTAACGTTTAGCGCATTTGCAGGCCTGCCGCTGAGCAACAAAGGTTTGTTCGAGAAGATTGGGATTAGCACGGCTTATGCCGCAACGGATATTGATGATGTTGCAACGAGGCTGCAGCAATACCGGGCATTCCTGTGGGACGACGCAACGGAGAAGCAACCGATCCGCGATGCCCGCGCCAAGCTTAAAGCGATTGACGATGTAGCCTTGGTACAACCGCTTACCGATAAGATTGGTCAGGACATTAGCTCGGCCAAGGTTTTGAATTTGTTTGCGAGTCTCGGCTTGTTCTTTAATACGAACAAAGAAGCGGCTTACGATTATTTGAACGATCCGGTCATCCGCCAAACCTTGAATGACTTGGCGAATAAAGCCCACACGGACTTGAACGATCCTCAATTAACGATCGATGAAGCGATTAAATACGCGCTTGCGGTTCAAGATTCGCTGCTGACTCAGATCAGTGAGAAGTCTCTTGCGCAGCTGGCTGCATTAGCCGTTGACGAGAACAAAATGAAAGTCGAAATTAAAGCGGCTATTAAGAAAGTGATGGATGATCCAAACAATTATTTCAGCACGGTTTTGAAAGGTGTTAATCCATCGAACCCGATTAATGAAGAAGATGTAGCCGATGTGGCTATGAATCTCATCAATGAAGCGGATCCTGAACATAAGGCTTTGGAAAATATAGCTCTTTCCGTTCTGCGTTACGAGGCGGCCACTTCGGTAGGCAATGTCGTAGAATCCGGAACAAGCGGCTCTACCAGCTTTACCTTTGATGTTATGGGACAAAAAGTGCCGGCAGCTATTTTGGATTGGAGCTTCGAGCCTGCGAACGGCAACGCTGCCATTTCGTATGATGAGAATACAGGCAAAGTGACGGCAAGCACCAAGACGGAAGGCACTTATACCGGCGAAATTTATGCCCGGATCCAATTAGTCGATACGCTTCCGTTACATAATAAAGTTTTACTGAAGAAAGAAATCACCTTGTCTTATGACGACGGCAGCAGTGGCGGCACGGGCGGCGGTGGCGGCACGGGCGGTGGTGGCGGCGGAACGCCAAGCAATCCGACCAGCCCGCAAGTCGATACGGTGATCAAAGAATTGGATAATGCGGCTAAAGAGCTGGAGAAGCTGGATGCTGCCGGCAAGAAAGCGTACATCGACAACCTGGCAGCTAAAGCGGCGCAAGCTCTTGAGAAAGCAGCGACGATCGATCTTTCCGGTAAAGTTACCGTGACCGGCGATAAAGCGGAAGTGAAAATCGAAGCGGCCGCTCTGGTTAAACAGATCCAAGCACTCGCGGAGCAAGCCAAGCAATTGACGGACAAGCTGAAAGCGCTAGGTGCAAACACCGCAGGCCTGAAAGTGGAGCTCAAGCTCTCGCTGGGCAACATCAATGCGAAGTCCGTAGCGGTTCCGCTCGCGAAAGACATCTTGGCGGCTGCGCAAAGCAATGGTGTAGGGCATGTCAAAGTCGAGTTTAACGGCATCGGTGTTGCTCTCAGCCCGGATGCGTTTAAAGGCGATACCACCTTGGATGTGCAAAACCTGGATGCGTCCGTAGCAACGGATGCCACGGACTTGCCGGTCGCTTCTGTGGTGCTTGATTTTACGATTACAGTTGACGGCAAAGTCGTATCCACCTTCAGTGAACCGGTCCAATTAAGCCTCCCGATCAAGGATGCTTCCAAGTTCGATAAAGAAAAACTGACACTGGCGAAAATCGTTGACGGCGCACTCGTGATTTACGGCGGGATGTACGATGCAGACACGAACCAGCTGACGGCCAACCGCAGCGGATTCTCGTCCTATACAGTCGTCGAGAACAACGTAACCTTCGATGACACGGCATCCGTTAAAGCGTGGGCCGGACGTCAGATCGAGGTGGCAGCGGCTAAGGGAATCGTCGAAGGTCGCGCTGACAAGCAATTCGTTCCGAATGATACGGTGACTCGTGCAGAGTTTGCGAAAATGATCATCAATACGTTCGGTCTCGATGTTCCGAATGCAGAAGAAAGCTTCGACGACGTGAACGATTCCGACTGGTTCAAGCCGTATGTGGCTTCGGCAGTGAAGCACGGTCTTGTGAACGGTCGTTCCGAAGGCCAATTCGATCCGAACGGTAAAATTACGCGTGCCGAGATGGCTACTATTGCAGCCAGAGCCTTGACAGCTGTGAAGGATCTGGCGCCGGTCGCCGACGCGGATGCAGCGTTGAAAGCATTCAACGACAGCGCATCGATCAACGCATCGTTGAAAGCGGGCGTCGCATTGTCCGCATCGCAGGGCATCATTGTCGGCGAAGAAGGCGGGGCATTTAATCCGAATGCTAACTCCACCCGTGCGCAAGCGGCAGTCGTCATTTATCGTTTGCTGAATAAGTAATTTACTTTCATGTACCTCCCTCCTTGCGGGGGGAGGTACACTCTTTGAGAAGACGCAAATGGTAAATTTACCCGTGTTAAATGCTTCGAGTTTTAGACAATAGTTGTTTTGCTAGGGATGGGGGAACATAATGGAACTCGATTTGCGGGATTACATCAAGATCATTCGCAAACGGATCTGGTTAATCCTAATTTTTGTACTGGTCTGTACCATTTCGACCGGCGTAGTTAGTTACTTTTTCATGGCACCCGTTTATGAGGCTTCTACCAAATTAATTGTGAATAAATCGAATGAGCAGCAAGGACTCCAGCAAGTCGATATCAACTCGGTCAACTTGAATATTCGTTTGATCGATACGTACAAGGAAGTAATCAAGACACCGCGTATCATGGGGAAAGTGGCGGCGGAGTATCCGCAGTTCAATCTGACTGCTGAGCAATTAATCGATAAGGTTCGAGTAAGCTCCGTCAATAATACGCAAGTAATGACGTTAGTCGTTCAGGACAACTCTTACAATAAAGCGGTAGACATTGTGAATGCCGTTTCGAAAGTGTTTCAAGATGAGATCCCATCCATTATGAAAGTGGACAATGTTTCTCTGCTAAATGAAGCGGTATATGTGGATAATCCGGTTCCAGTAAAGCCGAATCCGAACTTAAACATTGCCATCAGTTTAGTCGTCTCGCTGATGATGGCTGTCGGACTAGCTTTCTTAATGGACTATTTGGATGATTCGATCAAGACGGAAGAGGACATCAAGCTATATCTCGATCTGCCGACCGTTGCCATGATCGCGAGAATTAAAGAGGAAGATATGGCCGGTCCGAAAGCCGCTTCCACATCTTCCAGACAAGGACAGGTAGGTGAACCGTCTCGTGTTACCATCAACCAATAATCGCAGGCCGATCATTACGCACGAGAATCCGAAATCACCGATTTCGGAGGCTTACCGGACACTGCGTACGAATATTCAGTTCTCTGCTATCGATGAGGAGCTGCGCGTCATTATGGCAACCTCGGCCGGCCCGGGAGAAGGGAAATCGACGACGTTAACGAATTTGGCCGTCGCTTATGCGCAGGCAGACATGCGAGTGGTCCTAATCGATGCGGATTTGCGTAAACCGACCATGCATCATACTTTTTCTTTGTCCAACCGTATGGGCTTGACCTCCGTTCTTTCCGGGCAAGCTGAACTGGATGAAGTCGTTCGGGAGTCTTATATTCCGAACCTGAACTTGATTACATCCGGTCCTATACCGCCAAATCCGTCAGAAATGCTGGCCTCCAAGCGGATGACCAAGCTTCTGGATGATCTCAAGGAACGGTTCGATGTCATCTTAATCGATGCGCCGCCTATTTTGGCCGTTACCGATTCGCAGATTGTCGCTACCAAGAGCGACGGCGTCATCCTGGTGATAGACTCGGGGAAAGTCAAGCGCGACATGGCGATTAAAGCCAAGGCCAATCTGGAACATGTGAACGCCCGGATCTTGGGCGTCGTTCTGAATAATATGGATCGGAAGAATGCGGAGTCGTATTACTATTATTACTACGGGGCTCCCGAGTCCAAAAATTAAATTGTAATGATTAATTGGGGGATGGACATGAGTTACGAGAAACGGCTATCAATGCTTGTCATGTTAGACATCATGATTATATGGTTTAGCATCATGACATCGTATGTACTGCGTTTTGACGGGCAAATTCCATCCTCTACCCTTACGCAAGCGATGCTTTACGGCGTCATTTCCAGTATCGTATGTTTCCTGACGATGCGTTATTTCAAGCTTTATAATCGAGTATGGCAGTATGCCAGCGTTCATGAAATTGTAGCTATTTTCAAATCGGTCACCATAGGCGTTATTATTTCCTACGCGCTTGTATATTTGTTTACGCTGCAAAGAGTTCCGTTATCTGTGATGCTTCGTAACTACGAGACTTTGATGCTCATGATCGGCGGCTCCCGGTTTGCTTGGAGAATTGTACGGGATCGGTTCTTCTTAAAGCCGAGAGAGACCAAGAAGCATGCCCTTATCTATGGCGCCGGTGACTGCGGGGCGATGATTGCGAAAGAAATGCTGAATCAACCGGATGCCGAACTCTATCCGATTGCCTTTATTGATGATGACAAGACCAAACATAAGCAGCGCATCCATGACCTGCCTGTTATCGGGTCGAGAAAAAATATTAGCGACCTTGTACATAAAATGAACATTCATGAGATTGTGATCGCCATTCCTTCTTTATCCAAGAAAGAGATTGCCGAAATTATTGAAGTGTGCAAGTCGACGAAAGCTAAACTGAAAATTATTCCGAGACTTAACGATCTGATTAACGGCAAAGTAACCGTTAAAGAAATTCGGGAAGTCGAAGTTGAAGATTTATTGGGTCGAGACCCGATCAAGGTTGACCTTGAGGGTATTGCGAATTATGTGGAAAATAAGATGGTCTTGATCACGGGAGCCGGCGGTTCCATCGGATCCGAGCTGTGCAGACAGATTGCTCCTTTCCATCCGAAGTGCTTACTGTTATTAGGACACGGAGAAAACAGCATTTACAACATCGAGATGGAGCTGCGCAGGAAATATCCGGCATTACCGATTGAGACCGTTATTGCCGATATACAAGATAGAGAAAGAATTAACGAAGTGTTTCAAACGTTTCGCC
Source organism: Paenibacillus sp. EPM92 (assembly GCF_016586185.1). NCBI lineage: Bacteria > Bacillati > Bacillota > Bacilli > Caryophanales > Paenibacillaceae > Paenibacillus > Paenibacillus sp. EPM92. Next base: position 3,510 of record NZ_BCPS01000102.1, on the reverse strand, counting down.
CAGAGGTCGTTTTCCACGCGGCGGCGCATAAGCATGTGCCCCTGATGGAACGCAATCCGGCGGAAGCAATCAAGAACAATGTGTTCGGTACGAAGAACGTTGCGGAGGCGGCGGACCGCTTCGAAAGCGAAAGATTCGTGCTCATCTCCACGGATAAAGCGGTCAACCCGACCAGTATTATGGGGACGACCAAACGTATTGCGGAAATGATCGTTCAGTCTCTGGACAAGACCAGTAAAACGAAGTTTGTAGCCGTACGATTTGGCAATGTTCTCGGAAGTCGCGGTAGTGTAATTCCGTACTTCAAACAGCAAATTGCACTAGGAGGTCCGGTTACGGTTACCCATCCCGACATGATCCGTTATTTCATGACGATACCTGAAGCAGTGCAGCTGGTCATTCAAGCCGGTGCTCTAGCGCAAGGTGGAGAGGTATTCATCCTGGATATGGGCGAGCCGGTGCGAATCGTACAACTGGCCGAGGATTTGATTCGTTTGTCCGGGTTTGAGCCGTATGAAGACATAGAGATTGAGTTCAGCGGCATTCGCCCTGGTGAGAAGCTGTTTGAGGAGCTGTTAACCGATGAGGAAGGGATTGGCTCTACAAAACATGACAGGATCTTCATCGGAAAACCTACCTTTGTTAACCAATCGCAGCTTGAGTTTGAGCTTAAGAAGCTGGAGAGAGTGTTAATTGAAGATCGAGCCATGATCAGAGAGTATTTGAAGAGTATGGTGCCGACCTATTTGAATGTTTCGTAAATCCATACATATATATTAGCGCTATTGAGAATGGCTTTCTTTATACAAGGGGGCCATTTATAGTTTGTATAATAAACAGCGAGTAATAATTAGCATTAAAAAAATGACATATTAATAAATTTTTTACTTACAAATGACACTACTTTGAGGGAGTAGTGCTCGGAAAAGCGAATAAAGGAGATCTCACAGAATGAAGGTGCGTAAAGCAATCATTCCAGCCGCAGGGCTTGGAACAAGATTTCTTCCGGCTACTAAGGCGATGCCCAAAGAAATGCTGCCCATCGTCGATAAACCAACGATTCAATATATGCAAGAAGCAGTATATATGTTACTTCATTAGAATGACTAGTGCTTGTACTCTGATGATGTAATTATAATCTTTGAATGAGTTGAAGGTGTTTTAGTGAAAATATACCCAATAGTTAAGAGAATGATTGATTTCACGTTATCTATAATAGCCTTGTTTGTATTTTGTCCTATCCTTCTAACCGTGGCAGTAATTGTAAAGTTGGAATCAAAGGGACCTATTCTTTTTATGCAAAAGCGTGTCGGTAAAGATAAAAAATATTTTTACATATTAAAATTTAGAACAATGAGGATCGATGCACCTAAGGATATGCCTACCCACATGCTTGAGAATCCTGCGGTATTCATTACTAAAAGCGGCAAATTGCTTAGGAAGACTAGTCTTGACGAATTACCACAAATAATAAACATACTAAAAGGTGATATGAGTATTATTGGGCCAAGACCTGCTCTTTGGAATCAATATGATTTGATCGAGGAAAGAGATAGGTATGGTGCAAATGATATTGTTCCAGGACTTACCGGATGGGCTCAGATCAATGGTCGAGATGAGCTGTCCATAGAGGTAAAAGCAAGATTGGATGGAGAGTACGTTCAAAGTATGGGGTTTGTGATGGATGTGAAATGCTTTTTTGGAACTATCATCAGTGTGCTAAAGCGAGAGGGAGTTGTGGAAGGCGGTACGGGTAGAGATTTAAAACACACCCAAGAAGTAATAGCAACAAAAAAGGGTGAGGAGTTAAATGTATGAATCACGGTAATAATTTGGTATCGATTATTACACCTGCATATAATTGTGAGAAATACATATCACAAACAATCGATAGTGTGCTTGCACAGACCTATAGCAACTGGGAAATGATTATTGTCAATGATATGTCTTCTGATAATACGGAAAATATTATCAGAGAGTACGCTAAAAAAGATACTCGGATAAGGCTCATTAATTTGACTGAGAATTCAGGGGCGGCAGTTGCTCGTAATACAGCGTTGGAGAATGCTAGGGGTAGATTTATTGCATTCCTAGATTCTGACGATGGTTGGAAAGAAGAGAAGTTAGAAGTGCAACTTAGGTTTATGGTGGACAATAACTACGGTTTTACATTCACTAGCTACGAGTTGATGAGAGAAAATGTTAGTGATAAAACAAAGATATTTCGAGTTCCTGCAAGTCTTAATTATAGTCAGGGACTTAAAAATACGGTTATAGGGTGCCTTACCGTAGTAATAGATAAGGACATTCTCGGAGATTTTAGAATGCCACTTATTAGGAGAGGTCAGGATAATCTGACATGGCTGATGCTTCTCAAAAAGGGGCATATCGCATATGGATTAAATGAAAATCTAGCTATGTACAGGCGAGTAAGCGGTTCGTTATCAAATAACAAGGTAAAAGCTTTAAAGAGACAGTGGTCAAATTATCGTAATGTGATCAAGTTGCCTTTATTTAAATGTATCTATTACTACACCTTTTATGTTTTAAATAACATCAAGAAATACTATTTCTCGAAATAAATTAAATAATTAGAGATATGGAAATATCGGAGGAAATACTAATGAAAGTCGTAATTTTAGCCGGCGGATTCGGGACAAGAATCAGTGAAGAAAGTCATTTAAAACCAAAGCCTATGGTTGAAATCGGCGAGAAGCCCATCTTGTGGCATATCATGAAATATTATTCGTACTTTGGGTACAATGATTTTATTATTTGTTGCGGGTACAAACAGTATGTTATTAAAGAGTTTTTTGCCAACTATTATCTACATATGTCAGACATTACGTTTGATTTTACTGCGGAAAACAAGATGGTTGTTCATAATAACTATACTGAGCCGTGGAAGGTTACACTGGTTGACACGGGGTTGCACACTATGACTGGAGGCCGCATAAAGAGAGTGAAGGATTATATCGGTGAAGAAACCTTTATGCTTACCTATGGTGATGGGGTTGCAAATGTAAATATTAAAGAATTAGTAGAATTTCATAAATTTCATGGACACATTGCTACTATGACAGCTATTCAACCGGGCGGACGTTTTGGAAAGCTTGATATTGACGAGAGCGAGGGAATCAACAGTTTTAAGGAAAAGTCCAAAGAAGATGGTGGGTGGATTAATGGCGGCTTTATGGTATTTGAGCCGAAGGTTATCGATTTTATAGATGGTGATGGGCGAAGCGCTGTCCATCCCTGAGGAAAAGACGGTGGATCCCAAGAAAAGGCGCACTGGCATGAAGAAGCTACATGTCCTGTCATCTACCGCAACAACTGCAGCCACATCGTCAGTCAACGTTAGGAACAAGGGAACTCTCATGCTTGATGCCACATGCGCCCCCGCAGACATCAAGTACCCAACAGATTTGGGACTTCTCCATCATGCCCGTGAAATCCTCGAAGGCATCATCGATGTGCTGCATGCATGTCGGAGAGATGGAGAAGCCGCGT
>NZ_BCPS01000101.1:0-39236 GCF_016586185.1 Paenibacillus sp. EPM92 | reverse complement strand
TTTAGTAATTCTGTTTGAGGAGAGTTATGCTTAAAGTGAAAATTACAAAATATGTTTTTGTAGTATTAGTATATCGAAATATGGATGACTTAGAAGAGTTTATTAACAATATTCGTAGTCATAAATTAGATACAGAAATAATAATTGTAAATAGTTACTACGATGAAGATAGTAGCAATATCTGTTTTAATATAGCTAATAAAAACAATTGTAGAATACTAAATGTGGAAAATAAAGGTTATGGTTATGGAAATAATAGAGGTATAGAATACGCTAACAAACATTTTAAGTATGAGTATTTGATTGTGTCTAATCCTGATATATTAATCAAAAGATTTGATGAGAATGCAATTTCGAGATTAAAAGGAAAGGTCATAGGGCCAATAATTAAAACATTATCGAACAAAGATCAAAATCCTTATTGGTATTTAAATAATCCAATAAGCGAGTGGTTAATATATTTTGGATATAAGAATCGATCAAAATTTATTGTATATTCCGGTATAGCAATAAATAAGGTAGTAAGAGAGATTTTCCTAAAGATATATAGGAGAAATAACAGAATAGATAAAAAGGTATTTGCACTACATGGAAGTTTTGTAATTTTTTCGAGTGATGTATTAAATGTAATTGGATTACCATATGATGAAGAAATGTTTTTGTTTGCTGAAGAAGCTCACCTAGCACATCTATTAAAAACTAAAAATATGGATTCTTTTATTACTAAAGGGGTTGAAGTACTTCACAAAGAGGATGGGTCAATCTCCATGGGAAAAATAGATGAAAAAAGTTTTATTAGAGATTCTGTAATTAAATATTATGAGAAATTATAATATTTAGAACAACAGAAAGAGGAGCTTCTAAAATGAACCGAAAGTTGGCAACGTTGATCTCGTCTTTAAAAAGAGAAAAAGTAATAGTAGCAAATGCTAGTAGCTTAATGATACTGCAATTATCTCAATTTCTTTTTCCATTAATAATTATGCCTTATTTAATTCGGACTTTAGGAATAGGTAACTATGGTATTTTAGTATTTTCGCAAACCATGGCCACTTATTTTGTTATGATAACTAATTATGGATTTCACTTGTCAGCTCCAAGAGAAATTTCATTCCACAGGGAAAATATACAAAAGAGAAACGAAATAATAAGTTCGGTTTTTATTATAAAAACAATATTATTGATTTTATCCTATGTAATAATGATACTTCTGGTGAATAGTATAGGACAATTTAAAGATAACAGCTTGGTGTTCCTAACATCAATGCTATTAGTTGTTAATGAAGTGATTTTTCCAAAATGGTTTTTTCAAGGTGTAGAAGAAATGGGAAAAATAACTCTACTAAATATTATTGGAAGAACTATTTCAGTAATAGTTATGTTTTTTATAGTAACTGAACCAGAGCATATAGTAAGAGCAGCATTTGTTCATACATTAGGTGGTCTTATTGCCGGGGTTATCTCTATTATAATATTATTTAATAAATATCAATATAAGTTTGTTCCTGTGAAATTTAAAGATCTTGCTAAAGACCTTGTTGAAGGTTGGAACCTATTTGTTTCTCAATTGTCCACAGTGCTATTTCAAAATATAAACGTCACTTTACTAGGCTTATTAGCCACACCTCAAGCAGTAGGTATTTACTCATCAGGAGAAAAAGTGGTTAGAATAGTTGTTAGTTTAGTAAATCCTATAGGCTCTGCCATTTTTCCTAACATCTCAAAATTGATAAATGAATCAAGGGAAAAGGCAGTAATAAAACTAAGGAAAATATTAAAAGTAGGGACGTTGTTTTTCCTATTTGTTAGTTTTTACTTTTTATTAGTTCAGATTTAATTGTCAAAATATTAGTTGGTGACAATAACATTGAGATATCAACTGTAATTAGAATACTATGCTTATTACCAACTTTTGTATTCATAAATAATATTTATGGAACACAATATATGGTTAATAGCCGTATGGAGCGACAATTTAGAAATATTATTGTTTTTTCAGGAGTAAGTTTAGTTGTTACATCTTTTATTTTTGTAAGTTATTTAGGAATAATAGGTGCTGCAACAGCACTGTTTATAAGTGAATTGTTATTAGTGCTATTAATGGTTTATTATGTAGAATACAAAAATAAATTTGATAGTGGATTATTATTAAAAAAGGTTCAACATAATTAATTACATTTATCAAATTAAATAAGATGAAAATTATATTTTATCGCTGATAATGTTTATTATTTTGGGAGAGATAAATTTTGAAAATTTCTGTTGCACTATGTACTTTTAATGGAGAGAAATATATAAAAGACCAACTCCAAAGTATTCTAAATCAGACATATAAAGTAGACGAAATAGTAATTACGGATGATGGTTCAACTGACAATACTATTAGGGTTATAAAAAATTTTTTTTGGATTATAATACTGATTTTAAAATAAGGATTAATCCAAAAAATTTAGGTGTTACTAAAAATTTCGAGACAACTATTAAAGCTTGTAATGGAGATATAGTCTTTATTTGTGACCAAGATGATATTTGGCTAGAAAATAAAGTAGAGAGGATTATAAAAATCTTTGAAAACAATAAGGAAGTTGATGTTATTTTTACAAACGCATATTTAGTTAATAACCAGCTTACAAAATTTAAAGACACACTCTGGGATACAATCAAGTTTAATCCTGAACGATCTAAGAAAAACGGTGAGGATCTTTTTAGTATTTTTTTAAATAGAAATATTGCTACAGGAGCAACGATGGCTTTTAGGAAGTCGTTTGTTGAAAAAATACTTCCTATGCCAGAAGAATGGATTCATGATGGATGGATAGCAATAACAGCCCTCTTAGAAAAAAAACTATATGCATATCCTGAAAAATTAATACTTTATAGACAACACTTGCATAATGTCATAGGGGCCAAAAATGAAGGAATCCTCACAAAAGTAAGGAAATATTTAGGTCAACCAGATAAGATAACTCATGATAACTATAATAAGTTTAAAAGATATGAAAGTGTAATTGAATATATATCTAATAATTCAATAGATGTTACAACAACAGAAATTAACAATATAAAGCAATGCGTAAAATTTTGGGAGGATAAGTGTGGCATTGTTACTAGGAGTAAACTTAAATCAATAATAAATATTATGGGGCATGTAAAAAAGGGTCACTATAATCAATTTGCAACAGGGTATAGGGCAGTAATAAAAGATGTCTTTAACTTATTAAAAGTATAATAAAATTAAGAAGATTAATTTTGAAGGGAGGTATAAAGCTAGTGATTTTATGTTATTTAGTTGTGACTATTTTTTGTATTAGTTTTTGTTTTTTAGAAAAAAGGATGTATAAAACTTGGTTTACACCTCTTAATCTATTTAGTATACCTCTTCTAACTGTATTAGGAATATTAATTTTATTTTCTACTTTTTATAAAATTCCTCAAGTAGGATTAGAGATTATATTTTGGTATGGGATATATATTACTTCTTTTGGAGTGATAGGTCTCGTATTCTATAGTGTTATACAAAAATATATTACTAATTATAGAGGGGTTAATCACAAATTATATCTAAATAAATCTATAAGTAGTATTGAATATTTAGATAAAATTTTTATGTTTTTAGGTATTACGGCTGGTATCTATCTAATTCTAAATTTCATCTACCTTGCGAAAGGGGTTCCTAATCTTCAAGCTATAACATATAGCACATTCCAAAATCAATATGCAGGTGGAATTAATTTCTACTTAAGAATTATTTGTATGATTGTAATAACATACTTCATAGGAACAATTACTAAACAAGAAAAATTTAAATTTCTTGTGGTAATTATTGCTTATATTCCATTAGTTTTAGGGCTAGTAAAGGGAATAGTAATGTTACCATTGATAGCAGGATTTGTTTTTCGGTACGTAATTAGTCAAAATAGATTTAAGTTAAAAAATACAATCTTGATAATTATTTCATGTCTAATAATATTTATTGGGGTTTATATGATAGAAGACAGTTTAGGAAGTAACGAAAACATATTAAGTATAGATTTTTATTTATCAAAACTAGAAAAATTCGTTATCTACTTAATCTCTGGGACTCAATCTTTTAACATTAATCTTAGCAATAATTTTATATTTAAAAATTATGGTGTTCCTAATCCAACATTTGCTCCTTTTAATAACATGTTTGCGAAAATCCTTGATTTAGCAAGAATTGATTCTGTGCCCAGTGTAAGGACATTTATAGGGAATTTTAAATACACGGGTATTGCAGAAACTAACACCAATACTTATATAGGAACACTTATTTTATACAATGGTTATTATATCAGTTTTATAACACATGTTATTTGGGTCACTATAAGTTATCTTCTTTTTTATAGAGCGATTTTTTCAAAGAAAATTATTCATTATTTAACCTTCTCGCTCTTTAGTTTCACATTAATAATGTCTTGGTTTGATTACTGGTATCTCCATAGTTATTGGTATTATATGTGGATTATTATAGAGTTAATTAACCTTTCAACTAAATTTAAACAACATAATAAGTCTGATATTAAAAAGAAGATTGATAGCGCGGATATGGTAAATCAAAGAATGAATTCAGGTAATAACTATGTTTATATAAAAAGCAATAAACCTTAAGGAATTCTTGTTTATAATTATCTATACTGTTACTGCCAACGCATAATGTCCGCCAGTTGACGGCGTAAGTTGTCCTGCTGGTGACGGAGAAGTTGTCCGCACGAGACTAGGGGAATGGGAGAATTACGATAATTCTCCCTGGATGACTCGCTTGACCATATGATCGTCGATGATGCGATGTTTGTTTTGTGATCCATAGATGAGAGCGTGTGTACATACTTTGTTGATCAGTCTGGCGGCTCCGCTCGAGAAACGGAAGATGTCATCAATCGCTCCTTCGGTGAAGATGTCGTGATCAGCGCCGGCGTACGTCATGTGACGGCGAATATAATCGCCGGTCTGAGACCTGTCGTAATGCGGCAATTTACACTGCAGGTCGATCCGCTGCCGGATAGCCGCATAAGCCTGTAGGTTCAGGCGATCCCAGAGCTCACTCTGACCTACCAGGATCAGCGCCATGGGACTCTGCGCATCCATCTTGAAATTGAGCAGAAAGCGTACTTCCTCCAGCATCTCGCGATCGAGCAGATGGGCCTCGTCGACAACGACAACAGGCAAGAGCCGGTGAATACCGCGCATAAGCTCGATCTCACGATGCAACTGGAGTTTGGCATCGCCACGGTAGAATTTTGATTCGCAGCCGAGCTGTTCGAGCAGCCCCTTGTAGAAATGCCGCGGGGTCAGCTTCGAATCTGACAAGTAGAGCACCTTGTACTTGGCTGGATCGAGCACTTCGGTGAACCGGCGAATCGTCGTCGTTTTGCCCGTGCCGCAGTCACCGGTCACTACGGCGAACCACTGCCGGTGGGCGGCATACTCGAGACGGCCGAGCGTCTCCTCAAGAATGAACGATTCATAGAGCGAGCAGCCACTCCGGACTCGGCGTACATGTGCATATGGCGCGTACTGTAACCGCGCTGCGCTAAACTCTCCTGAAGGGTACTGCGCTTGATCTCGCCGGGCTGGATGCGACCTTCCCATTCGAGAATTTGAATGAGCTGCGCAACACTTCGGCCGGGCACCTCACGCCGAAGCAGAATGGCTTGCTCCAGTACTTCCGGTGGGATTGTCGCTTCTGACGGCTGACGCCCTTTGCCTTTGGGCTTTAGTCCACCGAAGCCTTCTTCATGATACTTGGCCAAGTACCGGCGAAGCGTCCGCTCGGACATCCCGGTCTGCTCGCAGATCCTCTGCTTGATTGCCCTGGCTTTGGCCGGGTCGAGCCCTTCTGCCAACAGTGGAGACAAAAGCTGCACACGCTCTGCAGCGATGGCCTCAGCTTTCTTCTGATCTTTCATCTATTCTGCACCTCACCCCAGTAGACTTCGAGATGAGTCTACCGCAAAAGCTAGGTGGACAAGAATGCAGAACGGGTATGTACCCACAAATTTGAATTGACGACGGGGCGGACAATTCTTGCTAGCCAGCCGAAAGCGTCTCCAACGTAGTGTCCGATTCGATGATGTGCAGACTGCGAAGGCACGGACAGGTTCTCCACAGGGTCCTGATGAAAGCGAATCGCGATTGAGGTTAGGCACCCAAGCAAATACGTACATATTCCCTGAAACCAATTCTTCCAGCGCCGCAGGGTAGCGTCGTCTGCAGCTACCGACGATGAAACCTTTGGCTCTGAAACGACTTGCTCGATACATGCGGATTCATAGCGTTTATATGGCACAACACAATCCGGAAGCTCGTGATGGATTTTCCGGCACTGTACACAACGCAACCGGCGTACAACGAGGACGCAGATCTCTCCTCCCTCACTGATAAGGGTACGCTTCCGGCTCCCAATGATTTTAAGCTCTTCCCCGCAACAGGGGGAAGGAACCGCTTCTGCACACCGAACAAAAAACGCCGGATGACTTCTCATCCAGCTCATACTTTGATACAATGACCATGTTGAGTTGGGGATGCATCCCGTGAGTCTGTTGCCGCAGGCCCACATCCATGGGAGCATCCTTTTCCTTTTCTGTGATACGGTCATAATATTCAGCAACTCTCGGACAGGCAACCACGTCAGCAATTGGGCATTATCTTTCAGCGGCAACACTATACTTACTATTAATGAATTAAGTTATAATTCTAAATTGTATTTTTAGGGGCTTTTGATATATAGGCACCTACATTTTAAGTTGATGGGTTACTGCTATTAAAAAAAGATGAAATTGTAGGTATGTCTAATACCTTAAATATTTTTAACCTTAAAAAGATTAAGGAGAAACGAAAATGAAAAGTATCGCCACTATAATAACTTATAATCCGGACCTTAAGCTATTAACCAAAAATATTGAAGCAATTGCACCTCAAGTAAATTGCTTAGTAATTATCGATAATGCATCATCAAATTATAAAGAGATCATGGAAGTTACAAATGATTATAATCATTGCAGGTTAATTAAGAACGAAAGAAATGAAGGTATAGCTAAAGCCTTCAATCAGGCTGTTGATTATGCATGGGAAAAAGGTTTCAAATGGTTACTTACACTAGACCAGGACACAACGGTTCCATCTAATATAATAGATGCTTTTAATAAATATACACAAAATGGTGAAAATACCGCTATTATTTGCCCATACTTGATAGATACAAACATCACTAGCTTTAATAACTATGAAAAAATGGGATTAAAGTCATATGAATTTATAGATAACTGTATTTCATCAGGAAGCTACATTAATTTAAGAATTTGTAATGAAGTTGGTAAATTTGATGAAAAGATGTTCATTGATTGGGTGGATTTTGAGTATTGTGAGAGAGTTAGAAGGAACAATTCAACTATCCTTAGAATAAATACAGTCTACATTTTGCATCAAGTTGGTAAAGCTAAGAAAATTAAGTTTTTTAATAGGGAGGAGGTTATTTATAATCATAATCCAATAAGGAAATATTATTATTATAGAAATAGAGTTTATTTTGCCCGAAAATATAAAATTAAAATATGGAAAAACTATAAATATTATAGAAATCTATTGAAAAATTTTATATTGATATTGAAAGAAGAAAATGCGGCAAAGAAAATAATATCTGCATTGAAAGGAATTAAGGATGGACTCTTTATAAAATTATAATTTAAACAATGAAAAGGAGTGCTAGTTCATGAAAGGAATAATTTTAGCAGGTGGTAGTGGTACAAGATTATACCCATTAACTAAAACTATATCAAAACAACTTTTACCAATTTATGATAAGCCAATGATTTACTACCCATTATCAGTACTAATGTTGGCAGGTATAAAAGATATTCTTATTATTTCAACACCGCAAGATACACCAAGGTTTGAACAGCTATTAGGGAATGGTAATAATATTGGAATTAATCTTAGCTACGCAGTACAAGAATCGCCTGATGGATTAGCCCAGGCTTTTTTAATTGGCGAGGAATTTATTGGAGACGATAGTGTAGCTTTAATTCTTGGGGATAACATTTTTTTTGGACATGGTTTTACAAAACTACTAGAGAATGCTGCTTTAAGAGAACAGGGGGCAACAGTTTTTGGATATAATGTTAAAGATCCCGAACGCTTTGGAGTAGTGGAATTTGATAAATATGGAAAAGCGATTTCAATTGAAGAAAAACCAGAATATCCAAAGTCAACATATGCAGTTACAGGACTTTATTTTTATGATAATAGAGTTGTAGAGATAGCTAAAAACATTAAGCCATCAGATCGAGGAGAACTTGAAATTACGGATGTTAATAAAGCATATTTGGAGTTGGGTGATTTACATGTGGAGTTACTGGGGCGTGGCTTTGCTTGGCTGGATACTGGAACTCATGAATCGTTACTAGAGGCTTCAACTTATATTGAAACAGTTGAAAAGCGACAAAGTTTAAAGGTCGCTTGTTTAGAAGAAATTGCATATAGAAAAGCCTATATAACCAAAACACAATTATTAGAATTAGCAGAACCGTTAAAGAAAAATGAGTATGGAAAATATTTATTGAGATTAGCTAATCAGCAGCATGAAGCAATACAGCGCGAGGAGGTTTTAGCATGAGATTTATAGAAACCAAATTGACAGGAGTATTTATGCTGGAGCCAACTGTCTATGGAGACCATCGAGGATGGTTTATGGAAACTTATAGTGATAGTAAATTAAAAGAAGTAGGTATTAACTTGAATTTTGTTCAAGATAATCATTCATTTTCTGCTGAAAAGGGAACATTAAGAGGGTTACATTATCAATTAAATCCTAAAGCACAAACAAAGCTTGTGCGTTGTACAAAAGGGGCAATATATGATGTTGCTGTAGATATTAGGAAAGGTAGCCCGAATTATGGAAAATGGTTTGGGGTTGAGTTAACTTCTGAAAATAAGAAGCAGTTGTTAATACCAAAAGGTTTTGCTCATGGTTTCATTACGTTAACCAATGATGTAGAAGTGCAATATAAAGTAGACGAATTTTATGCTCCAGAATGTGATCAAGGAATTATTTGGAACGACCCTGAGATTAATATAGAATGGCCTATTGATATAATGCCTATACTTTCAGAAAAAGATGAGAAGGCACCATTACTAAAGGATGTTGAAAATAATTTCAGTTATGGGGTGTAAAAGTTATGAAGATTTTAGTAACAGGTTACACGGGACAACTAGGATTTGATGTAGTTAACCATGGAGTTAAATGCGGTTTAGATATGGTAGGTGTGGGTTTAAATGACTTAGATATAACAAATGAGAATGCAGTAAATCAATATATCAAACTATTAAACCCTGATGCAATTATTCATTGTGCAGCATATACTGCTGTTGATAAAGCTGAAGATGATAAGACTTCATGTTGGAATGTAAATGTAGAAGGCACCAAGCATCTTGTTCATACAGCAAGAGAAATTAACGCAAAGTTTATGTATATTAGTACAGACTATGTATTCAATGGTCAAGGAAATGAACCTTTTGTGGAAGTAGATGTTCCAAATCCAATAGGCTATTATGGCCTTACAAAATATGAAGGTGAAAAAGTAGTTAAGCAGATATTAGAAGACTGGTTTATAGTTCGTATTTCTTGGGTTTTTGGTGTAAATGGAAATAACTTTATTAAAACAATGTTACGACTTGCAGAAACTAGAAGCGAACTAAATGTTGTTGGCGATCAGTATGGATCACCAACTTACACATTTGATTTAGCACGATTATTGATAGATATGATACAAACGGAAAAGTATGGTATCTACCATGCTTCGAACGAAGGTTCTTGTAGTTGGGCGGAGTTTGCTCAAGAAATATTTAGACAAGCTAATGTTGGTGCAAAAGTTAATTCTATTTCAACTGAAGAATATCCAACTCGTGCCGTTCGTCCAAAAAATTCACGAATGTCAAAGCAAAAACTAATTGATAATGGTTTTGTCCCATTACCGAAATGGCAAGATGCACTAGAACATTATCTAAATGAATTAACACAAGAGGTGAAATAAGTGTCTAGAAAGAAGATTCTGGTAACTGGTGGAGCGGGTTTTATTGGTGGTAATTTTGTTCAATATATGGTGGACAAGTATCCTCAATATGATATATATAATATGGATTTACTAACTTACGCTGGCGACTTAACAAAGCATAAGTTAATAGAAACGAAAGACAATTATTTTTTTGTAAAAGTAGATATTGCTGACCGTGAAACAATATTGGCACTGTTTGAAAAAGAGAAGTTTGATTATGTTGTCCATTTTGCTGCAGAAAGCCATGTTGATCGTTCAATTACTGACCCCGGAATCTTCGTTCAAACAAATGTACTTGGAACACAAGTTTTGTTAGATGCGTCAAGAGCTGTTGAAGTAACGAAATTTGTACATGTATCGACAGATGAAGTTTATGGTGAATTAGATTTTGATCCAAATACATTTTTTACAGAAGAAACACCTTTACAACCGAATAGCCCATATAGTGCAAGCAAGGCATCATCTGATTTATTAGTTAGGGCATATCACGAAACATATGGATTACCTATAAATATTACTCGTTGTTCTAATAATTATGGACCATATCACTTCCCAGAAAAATTAATTCCATTAACAATTTCTCGTGTCTTAAACGACCAAAAGGTACCAGTTTATGGTGATGGGAAAAACATACGTGATTGGTTACATGTAATTGACCATTGTGCTGCGATTGATTTAGTTATGCATGAAGGTGTAAATGGAGAAGTATACAATGTTGGTGGTCATAATGAACGAACAAATTTAGAAGTTGTTAAGACGATTATTAAGACACTTGGGAAGTCAGAGGAGTTAATTGAATTCGTCAAGGATCGTCTAGGACATGATAAGCGTTATGCAATTGATCCTACCAAGTTAGAAAAATTAGGTTGGAAACCTACGTATAATTTTGAGACAGGAATTGCTCAAACTATCCAATGGTATTTAGATAACAAAGAATGGTGGGAGCAAATTATTAGTGGCGATTATCAGAACTATTTTGAGAAGCAATACAGCATTAATATATAGAGTATTTACATCATTAAGTGTGGCGAGGAGCTATTGAAATTTGGAAGAGGTAATGTTCATATGAAAATTACAATCGCTGGAACAGGTTATGTAGGCTTATCAAATGCTATATTACTGGCTCAACAAAACGAAGTAATTGCATTAGATATTATTCAAGAAAAGGTAGATATGATTAATAATAAAAGGTCTCCGATTATTGATAATGAGATTGAAGAATATTTAGCTACTAAAGAATTAAATCTAACTGCTACTACAGATAATTATAAAGCTTATAAGGATGCAGATTATGTAATCATTTCTACGCCAACAAATTATGATCCAGAGAAAAATTACTTTAATACTAGAACTGTTGAAGCGGTTATTGCTAATGTACTATCTATTAATCCAGATGCAATAATGGTTATTAAATCTACAGTTCCAGTTGGTTATACAGAAAAAATAAAAGAAAAATTCGAAACCGAAAATATTATTTTCTCACCTGAATTTTTACGTGAAGGAAAGGCTTTGTACGATAACTTGTATCCTTCGCGTATTATTGTTGGTGAACAGTCTGATAGAGCTCAGGTGTTTGCTAACTTGTTAGCTGAAGGAGCGATTAAGGGAGATATTCCTGTATTATTTACCAATTCAACAGAAGCAGAAGCTATTAAACTATTTGCCAACACATACCTTGCGATGAGAGTCGCATTTTTTAATGAGCTCGACTCTTATGCAGAGGTAAGAGGATTAGACAGTAAGCAAATTATTGATGGTGTGGGTCTGGATCCGCGAATTGGTAATCATTATAATAATCCTTCCTTTGGTTATGGTGGTTATTGCCTACCTAAAGATACAAAGCAGCTATTAGCTAATTATGAGGATGTTCCCAATAATATAATGACAGCTATTGTTGATGCAAATAGAACAAGAAAAGATCATGTTGCTGAAATGATTATTAAGAAGAATCCTAGAATTGTTGGTATTTACAGGCTTACAATGAAAATGGATTCAGATAACTTTAGACAATCCGCCATACAGGGTGTAATGAAACGTATTAAAGCAAAAGGTATAGAAGTAGTTGTCTATGAGCCAGCTCTTCATGAAGAAACATTCTTTAATTCTAGAGTTATTAATGATTTTGAAGAATTTAAGAATATAAGTGATGTAATTGTTGCAAATCGGATGTCAGACGATTTACATGAGGTTGAAGATAAGGTATATACTAGAGATTTGTTTAGTAGGGATTAATAAAAATAATCCGCTGGGCTGTCATATTTGTGAAGCTATTAAAATGTGTCCCTTAGTAAAAGAGCTAAAAAACACGAGATAAGTTAGAAACGGTTGTTTGTGTAACAGGTCAGCATAAAGAAATGTTAACCCAAGTCTTGGTCGCATTCAATGTTGTTCCAGATTATAATTTATCAATAATGAAAGAAAAACAGACACTGTTTGATGCAACAATAAATATATTAGAAAAAATGAAAGCTGTGCTTGAAGAAGTTAAGTCAGGCGTAGTATTAGTTCATGGAGATACATCTACAACTTTTGTTACGTCTTTAGCTTGTTTTTACTTACAAATACCTGTTGGGCATGAAGCCATATTATGTAAGTGATTGGTATTATTGGTTTGATCAATCCTAAATAATACGTAACAATGTATCTATCTGGTAAGCCCATAATCCACCACATTAGTGCATTAGGTATTAAAGGAATACTACATTGTAACATCTCTTTCAATAATCGAATGTTAATCTTTTTAAGATTGAAATCCTGATAAACTTTCCCTCCAATAACAATAAACAACTTATTGTATTTGCTTGGACTTTATGCTATTTCAAATAAGATACCGAGTATTTTGAATATAGAAATTCTATATTTATCCAAGCTTGGCAAATGTCAGTGATCGAAGAAGCAGAATCGAAAGAGAAGTCAGCATTCTTTTCAAATATTTTCAATATGTTTTCTATAGTTATGCTAGTGTCAACTTCTCTAATACTGGTACATTTGAAATTTATCATTAGCATATTAGCAGCGGAAAACTTTTATGAGGCATGGAAATATGGTCCGTTCCTTTTGTTAGCTATTGTCTTTTCAAGTTTTTCAAGTTTTTTAGGTACAAATTATATAGCGGCTAAAAAAACAACAGGTGTTTTTAAAACGTCTGTTATAGGTGCTATGACAAATATGTAAAATAATCAGATCAAATATTTGCCCAATTGTTTATTTTTGTTCACTTATTAACACTACAATGAGGAAATAGTGTAGAAGTATCTATACCTATGGTTTGTATCAATATGTTATCAATGCGTTCTTTATCGAGAAAAGTCGGTTTCATTTTTAAAAAAATAGTTATTGAAATTCCTAATCCCTGGAATTAAATCACCTTTCGATGTGCTTACTGAGAGGAGAATACATATTGAAAAAGTGGCTAATAGGATCGTTAATTGCGATAAGCTTATTAAGCATTGGTGGCTATGCAGGTTATCATTATCTAGTAGACATGGCGGCTAATAAACTGCTGCAAGAACTTTCCGGCGATTTAACGAACTCAGACATTTCCATTGACGTCGAGGGGTTAACTAACAATAATGATCAGTTAGTTGCAACACAGTCAGCTAGTGAGAAGGCAAACGAGTTGAAGCTGGATGCTGCCGAATCCAAAACAGAATATATTCCTCAAGAACAGAATTCCACAAAGCAAGAAGAAATTAAGAATTCGAACGCAAAAAATGATAGCGAGAGCCGGGAAGTTCTAAGTTTTGAAAACAAGCAACAAGCGGTTAAATTTGCCATGAGTAAATTTTCGGTTTCTGAAATCAAGCACATCAAACAACTGGCTAGTGGAGAGTTAACTGCTGAGAAAAAGGCTGAATTAAAAAGAATAGCTTATTCCAAATTCACCAAGGAAGAAATAGAAGCTGTAAGAAAAGCCGTTTCCAAGTAGTACGTTAGTAGTGGATGCTCACTTCCAATACTATTACCTAGCATCAATACGTGTTACTATATAGAGGAAAGCTGATCTACTAACTATACATAGGGTGATTGGATGAGGAAAAAACTCTTGGTCGTTCTGGCTAGTTTTGGTGTTCTTATTATAGTGGCGTTCTTTATTGCGAATAAATCGTTCTCGATTATTATGAATAGCATAAGCGGAGGAAGTTCCTTACATACACTATCGGCTGACTCTACAGTACAAAAGCAGCCCAACCTCGATAAGTCTACGAATAGCGACAATCAGGTCGTACCGGAATCTAATTCCGTTTCAACCCAGAGCTCTAATTCTACTGAAAATCATGGTGCCTTATCGACTTCTGCGCAAAATGAAAAAACAGAAGTCAGTCCTATCACGGAAGATAAAGGATCTAACAAAGCAACATCAGATGCTGCTAGAAGTTCTGCTGAAAGCCAGGAGAAGCCGAACGGCAATACAACCCAATACTCAGCCACTATATCAGAAGAGAAAGCGGAAAAAGTGAAGGATGAAATCACCATAGCCGAAAAAGCCAAGGTAACCTCCATGCTTTTATCCAAGCTTAGTCCTAGCGAACTAAAACTATTTGCCCAAATGGCATCAAATGGCCTATCATTGGAAGAAAAAAAAGAAGCCAAAAAAATCATCCTCAATAAGCTATCCGAGGATGAATACAACCAGCTCATCGGTATTGCCGCTAAGTATGGTTTAAGCCAAGGCAAAAACTACGCGGATTCGAAGAAACAAGATCTTTCAAACAAACAAGATACAAACAAGCAAGATACAACCAAACAAGATCAGCCCAAACAACCCTAAGTCTAGGTAACAGAAAGGTGACCACAGTGAAGAATAAAATTAAACTATTTTCCTTAGCCGCGATGTTATTCGCAAGCGCGGTAAGCACGGCTTCCGCCGCGCAAACCCCGCAAAACGTTGATGTTTACTACGTTCCGCTGCAATTCGTCTTCGATGGGGAGCAATATGCTCCGCCGGAGGATCAGCAGGGCTTTATTTATGAAGGAAGTACATATGTGCCGCTGCGCTTTATCTCTTACTCTCTGAACAAAGCCGTCCAGTGGGACGGGGATACATATAAGGTCACAGTAGAAGAGCCGAAAGCTGCGGATAAAGTGCAGATCGATGAGTATAATCTCAATACGAAGGTGCGCGGCGGGAAATTGCGGGATTCCTTTGACGCTTCCCAGTTGAAGCCGTCAAGCATTTCAGTATACCAAGAGAAAGTCCAATACGTCTTTGACGGCCAAACGAAAGAAATCGGCGAAGAGCTGACGGGCTTGTTCGTAGATAACAGCCTCTATGTGCCGCTTCGCTTCTTCTCGGAGTCCGTTGGCAGGAAGATCGAGTGGGATGCGGTGAGCTATACGATTAAGGCCGAGGTTCCGGCGGCGGACAAGCCGAAGGCTGAACAGGATAAGCCGGCCACGCCAAAGCCGGCAGAAGCTCCGAAGCCGGCGGCGCCAGCTGCACCGGTGATGGGCGGCGGAGGCGGTGGCGGCGCTACAACGACAAGGACGGAACAATCGATCGCCGATGAGTTTAAACCGCGGATCGAAGCCCTTCAATCGGAAGCGATGGTGTATTTCTTAGGCTTGCTTGCGCAGTACAGTAACATTGAAGACGAGCAGGAGAAGGCTGCCAAGAAAGCGGAATTGAGAACCCAAGCCGAAGCCAAGCTTGCCGAGTTTGATAGCCGCTTTAATACGATCATCTCTGCGATGGAAGCCAAATTGGGCGAGTACCAATATGGCACCGCCAAGGCCGATGAATATCGGGCAAGCTATGAACAGGCAAAGTCTTTGGCTAAACAGTCTTACGGTATCTAATCAGCTTGACTTCGCATCGTTCTCTCTAGCGGGAGGACGGTGCTTTTATTTTATTAATAAGATTTTGCAATAATGACTATCGCTTTTATATATTTCCCCAATAAGCCTGCCATCCCTCATAATATAGAAAAAGGAAGGGGCTGAAAGCCATGACCAAGAAAACGGGGAAGCCGGCGGCCGGGCAGCAATGGAATGCCGAGCACTATGACAAGCAAATCGGGTTTGTGTCGGAGCTGGGGAAAGGTTTGATTGCGTTGTTGAAGGCGCAGGCGGGGGAGCGGATTCTGGACCTGGGCTGCGGGACGGGGGATTTGGCCTATGAGATTGCGCAGATGGGGGCGCATTGCGTAGGGATCGATTATTCACAAGAGATGATCGATAAGGCACGGAGTAAATACCCCGGTGTACGGTTTGAGCAAGCGGATGGCCAAGCGTTTCGGTTGAAGGATGGCGAGCAGCCCTATGATGCGGTATTCTCGAATGCGGCGCTGCATTGGATGAAGCGTCCGGAGCAGGTAGCGGAGTCGGTATGGTTGGCTCTGCGGCCTGGGGGGCGGTTTGTGGCTGAATTCGGCGGAGCCGGGAATGTGGAAACTATTTTCTGTGCGGTCCGTGATACGGTAAAGACATATGGCATCGACGCCGGTGAGCGGGACCCATGGTATTTTCCGACGATTGGCGAATATGCTTCGATATTGGAGAATCAGGGCTTTCAAGTAGGGTATGCGGAATTGTATGATCGGCCCACACGCTTAAGCGATGGGGAGCAGGGGATGCGGCATTGGTTGAAAGCTTTTGCCGGTGTGTTCTTTGAAGGCTTGACGGAAAAAGAGAAAGAGGAAGCGGCCGATCGCTGTGTGCAATTGGTAAAACCCGTCCTCTATGAGGGCGGGCAGTGGATGGCCGATTACCGGAGGATCCGGGTGCATGCCATGAGGCCGTGGCGGTGATGAAGCTCAGGTAGAAGTTTGTAATGAAGTTTAGTCTCGCAGGCTTAAGAAGGAGACGCGGTTTTCCAGCGACGACATCCGTTCTTCCATCGCGGCGAGCATCTGCTCGAGTTCGGCAAAGCCTTCGTCGATACCGGCGTATTTATGGCGAATATCCAATAATTCTTGAGTTATAGATTGGAGATTGTTTTCCATCTTTTTATCCTCCTGACGGATTACATCCGAATGAAAGTTATATTATAATAGATTCGACTAGTTCTTTAGATTTTAGTCGGTCGTTTACAAATAATTCCATGCCCGCAGGTGAATGCCTGCGGGCTGCTTCTATATACCAATCTAATCTATGAAATAGATTTGGGGCGTTACTAGTTTCAAAGAGGAATTGTTAACAGTGGAAGCGGTTTATATATGAGCAACTTGTCGACTACGTGCATGGGTGCAGTCAGAGAGGGGTTATCATCCGAGTGTTTACTTTCCGTACGATGCCATGGTTACGCTTATTTGTATCCATATTGTTACTAGGTTCTGTATTTACCGCTTACCATATGGCGGGTGTGCAAGGGGAGGCGCGCATTCCGCCCTTTGTTCTGATCCGTCTGGAGGACGTCGGACCGGGAGGACAGTACGGGTCCATAGAGCAGCTCGGGAAGCTGCGGGCCGTGCTTGAGTATTTGCAGGAACAGCACGTGGCCTATCATATCGCCCTAATTCCCAGATGGATCGACTACCCGAAGGACGGCCCCGCTTACGATGTGAGACTGGATCAAGCAGATCATCCGTATGTAGCGGCATTCCAAAAGGTCGTCAAGGATGCGCTTTCGTCGGGAGCCATCGTCGGCATGCATGGCTATACGCATCAAGTCGGACAAAGCCGCAGGGATGACGGGCACCATGAATCCGGTATCGGCAACGAGTTCGACGTGGCGGATGTGGCGGAGACGCAGACGAAAGCTTTTGCCGAGGAGCGGATGCGGGAGGGGCTGGCTATTTTTCGCAATGCCGGCATTACACCGCAGTTTTGGGAGGCGCCCCACTATCATACGACAGCGGCGCAGGATGAAGTGTTTCGCTCGTACTTCGGCTTGCAGTATCAGTCCGAGGTTCAAGCGCATCGTAACGCGCCTGCGGCTATTTATATGAATGGAAGAAATGAAGGATCGACTTTGGGGGCGGCCTACGTGCCGACGCCTTTTGATTACATCCCTTCTAACAAGGATGAGCGGGTGATCCTGGACCGTCTTGGCAAATCGGACAACATTGGCTCGTTCTTCTATCATCCGTTCCTGGAGTTCAAGTCGCTGATACCGGTAACCGACGAAGAGGGCGATCAACTGTATCGGGACGGGCTTCCGGTATACCGCTACCCCGATAAAAATGTCAGCGTGCTGCAGAAGCTCGTAGCCGGCTTGAAGGCGAAAGGGTATGCTTTTTATTCCATACAAGATTACGTGCCTTTCACCCCGGCTCAGCATGTAACGGCTGCTGATGGTTCGCTCTCCCGCTTGCTGCTCGGTGATGCGGACGGCGACGGGCAGGTGGACCGGATCGATTGGAATGAGCGCAATGGGGACGTCTCCGTGACGTTGGGAAGGTATCAGGGAGTACGGAACGAGCAGCCGGGCCAGGCCGCGAAGTGGGGACGTATGGCTTATAAGAAGGGGGCAGCGGCGGCGGTCAGCGGCAGAGACGAGAAGGGCCCGTGCAGCGTCTGGAAAGCCGATCCGAACGGGAAGCTGGAGCGGTATGCAGCCAGCGGCGGGCGGTTCGAGCCGTCCGGCAGTTGGACGATCGATGCACGCGCTTGGGATAGCTTATACACGCTGCCGCTTGCCGGAGGCGACCTGCTGGTAGCCGGTTTGACTCAGGAACGCCGGGAGCTGTATGGTTGGCTTCTCCATAAGGACGAGATGAGGCCGTTGAAGCCTTACAAGCTGCGAAGCGAGCTGCGTTCGGAGCTTCAGGCAAGACGCGAGAGCGGCGGGACGTTGTTCGCGGCTAAGGACGGCGCTTCCGCAGGGATCGAGTTTAAGCCGGATACGCAAAAGCTCGAGTGGACGGCAGCCCGGGCCGGTCTTGACTTGCCGAACGAGGAAGGGAAGCTGCGGTTCGGCGATTATAACGGGGACGGGCTCGAGGATGTGTTCCGCTGGAATAGCCGGACGATGACGGGGACGGTGTATTTGCGCACGAATGAGGCAGGGTGGAAGCTGTTGTCCGGGTTCGGCCCTTGGGGAGTGCCCGGCGCGGAGCCGAAGCTGTGGATTGCCGACGCCGACGGCAACGGAAAAAGCGATCTGGCGCTTCAAGACGGCAAGAGCGGCGACTTGGACGTTGCGCTGTCTTTTATCCGTCAGTAAGACTTGACCTTGTTCCTTTCCGGTTTTTCAGGCAAAATGGAGATGTACGCGAAGACGGAAAGGAAATGGACTTCTATATGAAAAGTTGGCTTCAGCAGTTTACGCAGCATTGGAAAGTGATTCTGGGGCTGGCGCTCCCTTCCATTATTTCGTTCGCGTCGGGTACCGTGACCGGTACGATCAATTTATTAATGGTGGGGCCCATGGGGGCGCTCGTCATTGCGGTGGTCGGCGTGTCCAATATTGTGGCCTACAACGCCTGGGCGCTATGTTCGGGCTTCGGGCATTCGGTCAATTATTTAGTGGCGCAAAATTACGGCGCCGGGCAAATGGATCAAGCGGTACGGCGCACGTACACGGCCTTATATGTCGGTTCGGCGGTCGCTCTGCTGGCGGCTATCGTCGGGCTGCTGCTGCCGGGCTCGATTCTCCGCTTGATGGGCGGTTCGCCCGAGCTGGTCGGGGCTGGCGCCGATTATTTGCGTTTCAGGTTGTTTGCGGTGGCGTGTTTTACGGTCAGCTTCGTCCTGCACGGATTTTTTCGCGGGGTGGGCGACACGCGGACACCGATGGTGATGTCGCTTGTGGCGAACGGCTCGATGATCCTTTTTACCTATACGTTGACGTACGGGCACTGGGGATTCCCGGAGCTTGGGCTTCGGGGAGCGGGGCTGGCCGTTCTGATCGGAGAGGCGCTCAGTCTGATCGGCAGCGCGTATGTGTTCTTGGTGCCGATGCATCGCAGGTTTGTGACCCGCAGACGTATTCGGCTGGAGCGGGCCGAGTCGAAGCTGCTGCTGGTGGAAAGCGGAAAGCTCGGCATGCAGGAGATGGCGATGTCGCTCGCGATGTTCGTCTTCACCATGTTCGTTACGCGTCTGGGCACCGAAGCGCTTGCGGCCAATGAGATCGCGCTGAACGTGATGGGGCTTGGCTTTATGCCGGCATTCGCTTTCGGGGCGACGGCGACGATCCTGGTCGGTCAAGAGATCGGCCGCGGCCAGCCGCGCTTGGCGCGACGGTTGGGTACGGATGTCGCCGTGCTCGGCAGTTTGTTCCTGCTCGTGCTGGGGACGGTCGAGTTTTTCTTCGCGGTGCCGATCGCCCGGCTGTATGCGTCCGACCCGGCCGTCTATGAGTTGGCGGGTCGCCTCCTGATGATCTCCGCGTATTTGCAGCTGTTCGACGGGGTGTTGAACTATTATGCCGGGGCGCTGCGTGGACTCGGCGATACGACGTTCCTGCTGCGGGCGTCGCTCGTGCTCAATTGGCTTGTGTTCATCCCGCTTGCCTATGTGCTGACCTTCACGCTGGAGCTTGGAAGTACCGGAGCGTGGCTGTCGCTCTATATATTCTTAACGCTGATCGCGTTGGCGTTATGCATTCGTTTCTACCGTACCGACTGGGATACAGTCACGGTGAAGCAGCCGAGCCATGTGTAAGGCGGAGCAAGGACGAGCGGGTATCCGATCCGGCTGCGCGGAAGAAGTTCGCGACCGGCGTCCTTGACGGCATCCGTAACTATTTCAATATCCCCGGGAGTAGGGTGCAAAACCGTGAACCGATACTTGAATATGCGTGTCATGCCGTTCGTTCTATTCGCGCTGCTGATGCTTAGCCTGGGCTTGCTCAGCCCTCTTCTGTTCAACCTCTCCGGCTCGGCGCCGGTTGCGAAGGACGGCGTGCTGGATCTTCGTGAATGGCGTTGGGAGGACGGGCAAGCCGTACGTTTAGACGGGATGTGGGAATTTTATTGGAAGGAGCTGCGCGACCCGGATCAATTCGCCGTGAAGTCCGGTACAAGCCCGGGTACGAGTCCCGGCGCAGGACTGGATTCAAGCGTCGACTCACGGGCCGGCTCAAGCGCTGACTCACACGCCGGCTCAAGCACCGACTCAAGTCCTTCAGCAGGCGGCGAGCGGTCAAGCTTGACTCATGTCGCTGTACCCGGTTCGTGGAACGGGACGGTTGTGGGCGGCAGCCCGATCGAAGGTGAAGGTTACGCCACGTACCGCCTCCGCGTCCTGCTGCCCGAACCCGAGCAGGCGCAGGAGCTGGCGCTGGACATACCGACGATCAACACAGCCTACCGGTTGTGGATTAACGGCCGCATGACGGCGGCTGCCGGGCAAGTCGGCACGAACGCAGAGACGTCCCGGCCGGAATTTGTGCCGCAGTTGACGATTGCGGACCGGTTCGCCTCGGAGCTCGATATCGTGGTGCAAATCTCCAACTACGATCACCAGAAAGGCGGTATCCGCCAGCCCATCAAGTTAGGTCTCTTCCAGTCGGTGAGCCGGGAAAAGGAGTTGTCCGCCGGCTTCGACACGCTGCTGATCGGCAGCCTGCTCATCATGGGGCTGTATCATCTGGGGCTGTTCGCCGTTCGGACGAAAGAGCTGTCCACGCTATATTTCGGCATCTTCTGTTTATTGTTCAGTCTGCGGATGATGCTGCTCGGCGAAATTGTGATGACCAAGCTGTTCCCCGGCTTCAGCTGGGAGCTCGAGCTGGTGCTCGAATATATGACAGCGGCGCTGTCCTTGCCGGTCTTCATCCTCTTCTTCGCCAACCTGTATCCTTCGGAAAGCTCGCGGACCGTCAACATGGTCTTCTGCGTCGCGCTGCTGGCTTATTCTGGCGTGCTGCTCGCCCTGCCGCCGTTCTTGTTCACAAGCGCGTTGTGGGTGCTTCAATTGCTCGTTGTGCTCGGCATTTGCTACATTCTGTCAACCGTCACGCTGGCGTTCATAAGACGCCGGGAAGGCGGCAGCCTCCTGCTGTTCTCCTGCTTCATTCTGGCGGCTGCAATTATTAACGATATGATGTACGCGCATGAGTGGGTGAAGACGACGGAACGCATGTCTGCGTTTGGCCTGCTGGTGTTCATTTTCTCCCAGTCGTTGCTGTTGTCCATGAAGCTCTCACGCGCTTACGTCAACGAAGAGAAGCTGTCCGCAGCGCTAACGGAGATGAACAGCGGGCTTTATGAGAAAATTAAGGAGCGTACCGGCGATTTAGAGCAGGCTTACGAGGCGTTGGTTCTGACGAATGGCGAGCTGTCGCGGATGGTGACGTCACGCAGTCATCTGATCAGTAACATTTCCCACGATTTGGGCACGCCGCTGACGACGATTCAAGGATACCTGGAGGCGATCCTGGACGGGCTGGTCGATACGGAGGAGCAGCGGGAACGGTACTTGCGCATCATTCACAGCAAAGTGATCGGGATGGACCGGTTAATCGAAGATTTATTCCAGCTATCGCAGCTGGAGGCGAGGCAGGTCGAATTCAAGAAGCAGCCGCTCACGACCGAACGTCTGATCGAGAGGCTGTACCAGCGCTATGAGCTGGACGCGAGGAACGCGGATATTCATTATACGCTGTCGATACGCGGAGAGGCGGCGCAAGCGGGGACATTTTCCACTGTAAATGTCGACGTGGAGCGCTTGCATCAGGTGTTCGGCAATCTGGTGGCGAACGCAATTAAATTTACGCCGTCCGGCGGCATGATCCAAGTCGATATGATCGATAACGGTGCAGAAATGAAGGTTCGCGTCCTCGATACGGGAGAAGGAATTGGCGAAGACGATCTGCCGTATGTGTTCGACCGGTTCTATACGAGCAACAAGTCGCGCAACTCCGTTACGGGGGGCAAGGGTCTCGGGTTGTCTATCGCCAGGGAGATCGTCGAGGTTCACGGAGGGCGTATTTGGATCGAGCACACAGCCAAGGGGCAAGGTACGATCATCTGCTTCTCGCTTCCGGCAGAAAAGGCTTGACCGCCAGCCATTATTTGCCTATTCTAAACAGTAACAGCGGGACTTTGGGATTATGTTTCGGACGGTGATGGCATGTCGGCTCAAAAAATTATGATTGTCGAAGATGACCCCGAAATTCGGGATGTAATCCGTCTTTATTTGGAGAAGAACGACTACGACGTCGTTTGGGCGGGTAATGGAACGGATGCGGTCCTGTTGGCTGAAGCCGAGCAGCCGGATCTGGCCATTCTAGACGTGCTGCTGCCGGGAAAAGACGGCTTCGAGATATGCCGGGAGCTGCGGGCGGTATCGTCGGTTCCGATCCTGTTTCTGAGCTGCAAGAAAGAAGAGTCCGACAAAATCCATGCGCTTAACTTGGGCGGCGACGATTATATAACGAAGCCCTTCTCCCCTAACGAGCTGATTGCCAGGGTGCGCGCGCATCTGCGCAGACCGTTCATGACGGGCGGCGAAACGGCTGAATCGGCTTCGGCCAAACTGGCGTTCGGGTCTATCCGCATCGACCGGGCCAGCCGGGTGGTGAAGGTAAACGGTCAAGACGTGCAGCTTTCCCGCAAGGAATTCGACTTGCTGCATTATCTTGCTTCGCGGCCGGAGCAGACGTTCACGCATGAGCACCTCTTCCGCGAGATTTGGGGGCAGGAATGCTTCAACGACACCCGTACGATTATCGTACATGTCAGCAACCTGCGCAAGAAGATCGAACCGGACCCTTCGAATCCTCGATATATTATCAATGTGCACGGGGTCGGGTATAAATTCGCGCATCCCGGCGGAACTTACCACTAACATACAGCTGAGCGCGAGCTTGCCGCGACGAAGAAAGGGGAATGGATATGGAAGTGAATATTACGGAAGCGTCAATGACGCATTCCAAGGAAGACGGTTATTTGGGACGCGTCGTGTTCGGGGTGACCGGACAGCAATCCGCTTACGAGCTGACGCTCCAGAGCAAGAACGCTCGCGATTGGTCCTACAGCTTAAGCTTTACCGCAAGCTCGGGCAAGGAAGAAGACATCTATGTCGTGGAATCGCGGCTGGAAGAAGACGATGAGCTGTTCGACGCCCTGGTTGATGCCGCGATGCAAAATTTGCAATCGTAGAAGAACGAATGCCTGTTATCGCGGAAATAGGCTGCGGCCAAGACAGGAGAAGAAAGATCGCAGCAGCGTTCGCTCTATGGGGCGATACGCGCGCGATCTTTTTTGCGATTTTACCCATTAAAAGGAATTGCGTGAAGGAGGGGATTGCGTGAAGTCCAAATTTGAGATCGTCTTGCTGGTGCTCTCGCTGACATTTACGTTATCGTTGACGGCTTGTTCACAAGGGAAGATCAAGCCGGATACACCGGCAAACAAGGAAACGCCGGAATCGGCCGAGCGGGAGAGCGGGAAGAACGCTTCGGTCGAGGTGTTGGCTGAAGGGCTGCGGACGCCTTGGGCGCTCGATTTTCAGGGGAGTACGATGTATGTCAGCGAGCGGGAAGGAACGATCGCGAAGATCGAGGGAACGTCGGTCAAGCGGCAAGAGGTGCGTCTCCGGAAGCCGCTTCTTTCGGAAGGAGAGGGCGGTTTTCTCGGCTTCGTGCTCGCCCCAGACTTCACCGTGAGTAAACTGGCCTTCGCCTATCATACTTACAAGGATAACGGGACGGTTTGGAACCGGGTCGTCGTTCTGAAGGAGAATGCGGGCGGTTGGACGGAGCAGCAAGCGCTGCTGGAGCGTATCCCGGGCTCGCTCAACCACAACGGGGGAAGATTGGCTCTCGGTCCGGACAAGCAGCTGTACGTGACGACGGGAGATTCGAATGTACCTGATTTGGCGCAGGACCTCAGCAGCTTGGCCGGAAAAATATTACGGATGACGCCGGACGGTCAAGTTCCGAAAGATAACCCTTTTCCCGAATCGTATGTGTATTCGTACGGACATCGCAATTCGCAGGGGATTGCGTGGACGTCAGACGGGGCGATGTACGCTTCGGAGCACGGGCCTTCGGGCTCGCCGGCAGGGCACGACGAAATGAATCGGATTCAAGCGGGCGCCAATTACGGTTGGCCGCTTGTCATCGGTGACGAGAGGCGTGAGGGGATGCTCCCGCCCTTGTATCATACAGGTCGAGAAGCCATAGCCCCGTCCGGAATTGCAATAGGCGGGAACGGTCCCATCTATGTGGCTGCTTTGCGCGGAGAAGCGCTGTTCCGCTACGAACCGGAGACGAAGTCGATAAATGCCGTCCTGCAGCATGCAGGGCGTCTCCGGGACGTGAAGGTTCATGGCGGGTATGTGTATGTATTGACGAACAATACGGACGGGAGAGGCGTGCCGAAGGCGGGCGACGATCGCTTGATGAGGATGAAGGAGTAGATGTCGTTCCTCGTCCGATATGTAGATGCCCATCATCCGGTCGTTGATGTTTTTATGGAGATGGCATCGGCCCTCTCTGGTATAATAAATAGCGAACCAGATAAAGAGAGTGGAGTGGACGCAAGCGATGATCCGATTAGTTGCATTCGATGTAGACGGCACGCTGCGGGATCGGGACCAATTGCCCGAATCGACGCGGACGGCGCTGAAGCAGTTGAAGGAAAGAGGGATCGCCCTCGCTTTATGCACGGGAAGGAGCGAATATGAGATGGCATCGCTCCGCGAGGAGCTCGGCATCGATTGGGCGATCACCTGTAACGGCAGTCATGTCGGGCATCGGGGGAAGACGTTGTCCGGTACCCCGTTCGCGCGGACGACGGTGGAAGGGTGGCTGACGGAGGCGGAGCGGTTAAACCATACGCTGTTGTTGTACGGGGCAAACGGTTTGTATACGAACCGGGAGAACGCCCCGTTGTTCCGGCGCGCGCAGCAGGAGATCGGCTTCATGGAGCCGACGTTAATCGATTCGGCGAGCGGCGAGCTGCCGGAAATTTACCAGAGCATTATCTTCTGCGGGGAAGAAGAGGAGTCTTTCTATACGGGAGCGGAGCGTGACGGCTTTTATGTTCATCGCTGGCGGACGTGGGCGGTCGATCTGAATCCGAGCGGCATGAACAAAGCGATCGGCCTGCGGATGCTGATGGATCATCTGGCGATCGCCCCCGAAGAAACGGCCGCCTTCGGCGACGGCCTGAACGATTTGGAAATGATCGCATCCGTCGGCATGGGCATCGCGATGGGCAACGCCTGCGAGGAACTGAAGGAGCGGGCTCGCTTCGTCACGAAGCCGCTGCACGAAGATGGCATCGCGTATGCGGTGGAGAAGTGGATATTGCCCGCATGAAATACATCCGGGATTTGTTGGTGCTCGCCGTCGCGGCGACTCGCCGCTCATCCGCCAATTGCGGTATCGGCTCGACGAAGCGGGGGTTGTACTTCTTTTTGCCTGGGCGGGCGTGATGTTCCTCGGGGTGTTCGCGGTGTTTCCCAAGGAGAAGGGCTGCATCGATTTTGCGATGTTCTCGTGCTGCCAGTTTGCGGCGGCTTCAGCTCCTTGCTTAGAGCAATTCCCGGGGCGAAAAAGGTGCTGCAGCGGACGAACGGCGGCGAACCGCAGGCAGGGCTTGGCTTGATTTCAGATGCTGGATGCACAATAGCGGAACTATGAGATGATGATGCGCTGCTAGTCCGGCTGCAAATCCGGATCGGCACGACTAACATCTCGCAGTTCCGCTGTTTATGTTTGAAGAGGACATATGCTTTTGGCAGTAGCCTACAGGATATCGATGATCGTCTATTTGGTTAAAGCCCGTTTTAAAAATTTTTTTAGCGTTTTGAACCGGCTCGATTTGATGGCAGAGAAAGCAATAAAAATATAAGTCGCTTGTCATAAACAGCTCTCCTAATGAATGCTTGCATCATGATGGTTCTTAGATTTTAAATCATGCTCATTTTTATAAAATGTGCTTCCCGCCATTACACATTCACAAACAACATAGGATTAATGCTATAATGACGGGTAACCGAGCCCTTCTCTCGGCCAATTACATAAATGTTACGGATCGTTGCAGCAAGGGGGGCGCATCTTGTTCTCATCTGTTCTTGATTTGCCTATATTTAAAGATATCGATATCCGGGACGAGTCTTTTGTGCTGTCCAGGTTTACGGAACGAAATTATGCGAGCAAGCAGGTTGTTTTTTTCAAGGCGATGAAGGTCACGAGATGTATATCATCAAATCAGGCGCGTTAAAAATTTACCAGGAGCATGAATACAAGCAGATTATTCTCGCACACCAATTTCCAGGCGAAACCCTTGGCGAACTTGAGGTGCTTCATCACGACAATCGCCGGCTTGCTTCAGCCGCAACCATAGAAAAAACGACGTTATGGATGATAAAAAAGCCTCAGCTCGAGGAGATCATCTATGCTTTTCCGCAAATCATGCGCAGATTGTTCTATGTGATCAGTGAGCGCCTTCGCCAAGCGAACAGAAAAATCGAGTACCTTGCCTTTCTGGACGCCCGTGTTCGAGTGGCGAATCTTCTTCTTGATTTATATACGAATTTTGGCGTTGAAACGGAAGAAGGATACATGATTAATTGGAAGATCACCCAACAACACTTTGCCGATATGATCGGCATCGGTCGTGAAAGTGCTACGCGGGCGCTGCATGAATTTCAGGACGGCGGCTTGATCCGTATGCAAAATAAGCATTTCATCATTATCGACTTGCACGGGTTAAAATCCCTTACCGGCCCGGATCGCGATACATCCGAATGGAGACAATGGCACTCCTGTCATAACTATAATAGGTATAACAATTAAATAATTCAGTGACCGCTTCCGCAAAATTTTTGTGTTCCTTGTCACGAACATATGCTCGATTCTGTAATCATATTGTAATGACTGCCTTTCCGTAGGGGGAAGCGAAAAGCCGCACTAACGTCAATAAATTACACCAAAGAGTATAATTTTAGTTCTCTAAAATGAATGGACAGTTCTTTATAATGGACAATATAAACATGCAGTTCCTGCCAAATGAATGCCTGCAAAAGGAGAAAAATGATGAAAAAAGCATGGTGGAAAGAGTCCGTCGTCTATCAAGTTTACTGGCGAAGCTTCTATGATTCGGATGGGGACGGGTATGGAGATCTGGAAGGCGTCATTCATAAATTGGACTACATCCAACAGCTGGGCGTCGATGTCATCTGGTTAAATCCTGTTTATGGATCGCCGGATAAAGATAACGGATACGATATCTCCGACTACAATATCATTATGGAAAAAGCCGGCACCATGGAAGCTTGGGAGAAACTTCTCGAAGAAGTTCACCGAAGAGGCATGAAGCTCATCATGGACTTAGTCGTTAACCATACTTCCGATCAGCATCCGTGGTTCCTGGAATCCAGGTCCTCGACGCATAACCCGAAGAGGGATTGGTATATATGGAGGGACGGCAAGAACGGGGAGGCGCCTAACAACTGGCGGTCTTACTTTTCTCCGTCGACCTGGGAATGGGATGAATTAACCGGCCAGTACTACTTTCATTCGTTTGCGGTGGAGCAGCCGGATCTGAATTGGGAGAACGCCGAGCTGCGCGAAGAAATCTATAAGATGATGAGATATTGGCTGGACAAGGGTATAGATGGCTTCCGGTTGGACGCCATTGCGCTGTTGGCGAAGCCCAAAGACTTCCCCGATGCGGAGAATCCGCAAGATATCCG
Source organism: Paenibacillus sp. EPM92 (assembly GCF_016586185.1). NCBI lineage: Bacteria > Bacillati > Bacillota > Bacilli > Caryophanales > Paenibacillaceae > Paenibacillus > Paenibacillus sp. EPM92. The sequence continues at coordinate 10,629 of NZ_BCPS01000101.1, read as the reverse complement.
GTATTTGACCAATAATCCGGGCTTGCATACGTTTCTGCAAGAAATGAATGCCCGGGTGTTTAAGGACTACGATATTTTAACGGTGGGAGAAGCCGCTTTCGTAGGACCTGAGGAAGGATTGAATTATGTAGCCGAAGACCGGCACGAACTGCATACCTTGTTTCACTTCGAGGTTTGCGACGAAATGCCGGATTGGGACATGCTGCGCTTTAAGAGCATTCAACGTCGCTGGTACGAAGGTCTCTGGGGAAGAGGCTGGAATTCCCAATTTCTGAACAATCACGATCATACCCGCCAAGTGACGCGCTACGGCAATGATGGCCAGTACCGTGTGGAATCGGCGAAGCTGCTCGCCACGATGCTCCATACGCTGCCCGGCATCCCTTACATTTATCAAGGGGAAGAGATAGGCATGACCGGCGTAGAGTTCCCTTCGATCGAGGATTACGACGATATTGCGATGAAAAATAAGTATGCGGAGGAAGTAGGCAAGGGCAGGGATCCCGCAGAGGTGCTTCAAAGCTTGAAAGCGTTAAGCCGGGATAATTCACGGACTCCGATGCAATGGGATGACAGTGAGCACGCAGGGTTTACGAAAGGCACGCCTTGGATTAAAGTGAATCCGAATTATAAAGAAATCAATGCCCGACGCGATGTTAATGATCCTCATTCGATCTATGCCTACTACCAGAAATTAATCTCGTTAAGAAAACATCATGAAGTGATGGTTTACGGCGAATATGAGGATCTTACGCCGCATGATGAACACCTTTATGTCTATACCCGCCGCTTAGGGGACACCACATGGCTCGTGATGCTCAATCATTCCGATCGTCCGCATTCCTTTGCCTGGCCTGCGGGCTATGAAATGCGGAGCCGGCAATTGATACTTGCCAACTATGGCGACGACGTTAAGGAAGAAGAGCCGCTTCCCGTGGTGACGCTTCGTCCGCACGAGGCCCGCATCTATCAAATCGGTTGATGCGATCCATATAGCGAATAATTCCAAAAAGGATCCGCCGGCGGATCCTTTTTTGGGTTGAACGCTCGTGCCTCCATTCGACGGACTGGGAAGGCCCCCAATTCGCCTCGCTTTTGCATATCCCGATCGATCAGGAAATAAAAATTAATAGCCCGTAATCGGTATCCACGACTTCAAAACGCGGGGCACTCCTGCCCGGGCAGCTCGGGTTTATCCTCCGGTTAGTTAATGATATCATTTTGTAAGAACCTTTTCCCCGGTATCGACCTTAACGATTGACAGAGGGTCACAGCTATAGGTACGATAGTTTTATACCGAGTACGAGAAGTATGCAGCACCCAGTTGCGGCAGTGACCGATACTGCGGGTTGTATAGAAAGGGACAGCTGTAGAAACGGGTAAGCGCTTAAAAGATATACGGAAGGAAGAACAACTATGCAGCTAAAGAACATTGAGGCGTTTTTAAAAATTGTTGAAAAAGGGAGTTTTTCTGCAGCCGCAGATGCTTTATATATTAGCCAACCCACCATCAGTGTTCGGATCCAACAGCTCGAACAACAACTGAATACCCCGTTGTTTCAACGGATCAACGGGAGAAAGGTGGAGTTGACGCAAGCCGGGGAAAAAATTTTCCCCTATTTAAACGAAAGTTTCAAGCTGATCGAAAAAGCGTATGAAGAACTGCAAGAAATACCTGTGCAGAGGAAGAAACTGCGAATATCCTGCCCCAATCATATGGGGGTAGAAATCATGCCGGAAGTACTAAAAGTTTTATATGAATGTTATCCAAACTTTGAATTTCCCGTTAAAATCAATCCAACAGATCTTGTCGTCAAAGATATTCGTTGTGATGAAGCCGATGTTGGATTTGGTTACATTCAGGTAGAAGAAAACTATTCTGACATCTGTATGATCAAAATTGCCAACGAACAAAATATTCTCGTTTGCGCACCTGATCACCCTTTGACACAATTGGAAAAGGTTGTTCCGTCCGATTTAAGCAATCAACGTATTATCGTATACAATCGTGAATTTTATGCAACGCAAATGGTAGAGCAGTTTCTGGAAAAAAACCAACTAAAAGATTATAAGGAAGTCGAGATCAGTAACATCGGATGGTTAAAGATGATGGTTCGAAAAGGTATGGGAATTGCATTTTTACAGGAAGTTATCGTTCGGGAAGAGCTGAATAACGGTACTATTGTAAAACTTAATCTTCGCAAATCGCTTCCCCCCACACCCATTTACTTACTCTTCCATTCATCGGTAGACCAGAAAATGAAAGATACCATCATTGAAACGTCAAAAAATTTATTTTCTAAGTATTAAACAAAAGGGGATTCTAAAGCCATATAATGGCACTTGTTAAAATGAGTGAAAATGCGAGAACATAGACTATACTCCAACTAGCGATACGCAGCGGGCTTAACTGAATCATGGAGGACATTAAACCGAGCGTACCGCTAAAAGGCCCCATAAAAAATGTCATAACGGCACCGCCAAGTAAGGCAACCGCTATCTGGTCGGTTGAAATTCCCAGAACGTCTGCTGTCATCGACTGAGCTAATAAGTTGATAACGACAATCGGATGCATACCAACAAAAGATAAAAATAAAATAAAAAGCGGGAGAAGAAATACAAAAAAATGAATACCAATTAAATCATGCAATTCGATAAATAGTTGATTAACCAAACGGTCGTTTCCTGAAAAGCGAAGTGCCTCCGCAAAGAACCCGGCGCTTAAAAAAACAGCGAACGACTCGCTCATATCAGGCATTTTATGCTTAAAGTGATGTTTGGCTTTATACCAGAACTCAGGGCCCTTTTGGCGGAGCAGGCACCAAATCCCGGCAAAGGGAAAGGTCAACAAGGTAACGACGACCACTAAGCCTAATGACGAAATGCTATCGATGTATACCACCAAAAATAGGAGAATGACAATCGCAGCCGTGATTTCAAGTAACATACGACGAACGGAAGAGTGTTCCTCAACGGCTGCAGGTGATAGAGCAGCGGCCGTCTCCTCATGGGTATCATGGGTAACCTGCAGTTGTCTGTTGCCTTCGATCACACTGAAAATGATCCAATTTAAAACCAACGCAACTAAACTGATCACAAAAAGCAAAGGGAAAATATGTGCCCAACGAACTTGGGTCACATGAAGAACAACTCCCACAATTCCGGAAAAAGGAGTCCATATAATAGGCAAAGAATAGCCTTGAATAATGCAACAGGCTAAAAAACGTTTGCGATTTTCAATTGGCCAAGCATCCACAACCGATTTCACGCTGGAGTGGACGATTGGAATAGTAGCCATGTTCAAGAAAGATCCAAGAAAATAGGATAACGTTGTGATTGCCCGATACAATTGAGAAACGGATTTAATTTTTCCATCAAACAACCGTTTAAAAGCCTCTCCGTATCCTGCGACCTGGATAGGTATAGACAATAAAGGAACAATCGCAAACAGAGAAAGCAAATAGAGCATATCGCCGTGAAGCTTCACATAAGAAAGAACATCAATTCCTTTATTCCAAACCATCGAGGTCCCTGCGGCCAAGAACGTTATTGAGATGAGTTTGCTCGAAAGTTTGCAAGAGGAAAGTGAAATAACGATCGACAACATCGACACAAGAGCCAGTATAATCCGTAAATCCTTCCACGCGATCAACTGATCCGCGATAAATAGCATGACGGCCAGTGTAAAAACAATAGATTTCATGTAAAAGGATAAGTGCTCTGTTTTCATACGCTTCCCTTTCTTGCAGTTTGTATCAACCAACCCCTGCACTCCTGAGTTTATCATAGTGGAAATAGAAAAGCTTCTTTGGCAGAAAGCAAAGAAGCTAATCTTTATGATCCGAAACGTAACCATACCCTGGTCTTATTCCATAGCTTACAACCACGGAGAAACAGTAACTAACAACGGAGATGGTTCTCCTTCTCCTCCGGCCGTTCTTAAAGCTAAATCCGTATCGGATAATTTATAATTATGGGAATTCATGATACGAAGAGGAAATTTTCCAGAAGAGATAAACTCCACTGCCATTTGGACGGATTTATGACTATGTCCACGAACTCCTTTTACGGTCAACGTTTTATTGTAAATGATATCCAGATCGAATTCATTGAAAAGCTGATGTTTCAACGCTCCCAATAAAACAGTCCCCCGTGTCTTGGCAACCTTTAGAGAGGAAACCGCCGGTTCCTGTCCTCCGCTGGTTACGTCGATGACCAAATCGGCCATTTTTCCAGCGGTTATTTCTTTTACTCTTTGGACCAAATCCTCTGTGGAGACATTGATCGTATAATCCGCACCTAATTCACGAGCGAGTTCCAATCGTTTTTGACTGCTGGTTCTTCCAGTGACAATGACGATTTCGGCTCCGGCTGCCTTGGCTGCCAGAGCGCAAGCAAGTCCCTGTTGACCAGGCCCTTGTATAACAACCACGTCTCCAGGTCCAACACCGCCGATGATTCTCATCCACTCAAATCCGTTAGATAAAGGTAAGGTCAGGGCTGCTTCAACGCTCGCAACATGGTCAGGGATTTTGTGGATGACGGCCTGCGGATGCAGATACATATATTGACTGAATCCGCCATAGAGAGCTGGTTTGGCGCTCAACGGAGCAGCACCATATCGAATACCGCCTAATGCCGGGTTGGTCTCGGGACATAACCGGTAATAACCGGAACGGCACGATTCGCATTGCCCGCATGGAATGTATTCCTCCATCGCCACACGGTCTCCTGCTTTCACTCCCCACCGTTTGGAAGCCTTATCGCCAATTTTATCGATATGGCCGATGACATGATGTCCTAAAATCATCGGCTCTTTTAGGCTCTTGTAGTAGGATACATCCGTTCCGCAAACGCCGACGATTTCTACCTTTAGAATCCCGCTGTCGGATTCCACATGAGGTAAGTCTAATTCTTGAATTTCTGTATGTTTGACATCGGTCGCCACTGCGGCCCATGTTTTTTCGCTCATTCATTCCACCTCCCATAAATTCACAACGCATATATTTACTATGATTTGGCGGTGCTGCATTTCTAGATTAAACAGCCTCAAAATCTTTTTCAGCTAACTGTAAGGCGTCCTTCGCCCCTTCATGAAAAGGAATCCCCTTGGGAAGCAGTACAGACGCAGCACGAACCTTATGGCTTTCGGGATCCAATCCTGGTAACGGTTCCCCGTTTTCTAAACTTTTCACAGCGTTTAGCAGGCAACGGCGGGCTTTAATAATGGCAGTGTCGCTCGTTCCCAATTTTTCTTGTGAACGATCCACAACAGGTCCTGCACTCACTTGGACGGCATGATCCTCCATGCCGACACCGAAAATGCCGGCAAACGATTCGCCTCGCTTTTGCATATCCCGATCGATGAGGAAATGATTATCCGGATTGGCTTGTGTCAGGAAAGTGCCTGGAATTAACAGGGGGTGAATGCCTGCACCGGATTTCATCTGTTCAATTTCCTGTTCGGTCAGATCACGCCCCGGCGTCCAACTCCAGCTCCACACCCAACAATTTTCATCATCAATGGGCACCCAGGCATGCCCGCCGCGCGGAGCACCGCCGAAAGGAGGAATCATCGTGTACCAAGGCATAATAAACTGTGTAATCCTCCAATAAAAATGATCATCGTCCGCCGTTCTCCTTGCCCCGATTAATAACCCGTAATCGGTATCCACGACTTCAAAACGCGGGGCAGCGTCTTGAGATAATAAGGACGTACTCTTACTCTTGCTGGAAACCCCCAAGCCGCCAACCGACCCCGAATGAAGGATGGATACATGACTGGAATCAATACCACCTTCCAACGCCTGAAAGTAATTGCATTGTTGAATTTTTTTCGAAATATACCGCTGACTATCGGAAACCAACATCCACTCCTGCTCAGGCAGCTCGGGTTTATCCTCCGGTTTCCCCATATATGTCCAAATCACACCACCGCGTTCCTCACAAGGGTACGATTTAATTTTGATATTCTGTTTAAAATTGCTTTCCGGCGGTTCGGACGGCAAATCGACACAGTTTCCGGCCGTATCGAATTTCCATCCGTGATAGGCGCATCGAAGGCCGCATTCTTCATTCCGGCCATAAAACAGGGATACTTTTCGATGTGGACAATACTCGTCAACTAGACCTATTTTCCCGGTAGTGTCACGGAAAGCGATTAATTCCTCGCCTAACAGCTTGACCCGTACAGGCGGACAATCCGGATAAGGAAGCTCCTCGATCATAAGCGCAGGAATCCAGTATCTTCTCAGCGTCTCTCCCATAGGTGTTCCGGAACTCGTTTTTGTTAAGGTTTGGTTGTCTTGAAAAGATAACATGTTCAATTCCCTCCTGGGTTTGATGTTTGATAATCACATTGTTACGCAACAGGAGAGCGTTTTCAAATTGATTGTTTCTATCCTACCCATACAAAACGTTAATAATATCATTTTGTACTATTTATGTTTTATATAGCTTACATTAAAATCATTAATTTGAAAGGCTAGGAATGTTATATATATAATCAAAGTGTGAACAATGACGTGACTGAAGTAATCGTATGATTTTAATGAAAGAGGGTTAGCACATGATGAATGATAAGGAATTCGAAGAACTGATTTTGAAATGTTATAGAGGGAGAACCGTTGCGATACTCGGTTATCAAGAACATGAAGGACGGCAGCGGGCAGGCTTTTTAAAAAAACATGGAATCGATGTCGTTATTGGCCTTCGACTCGGCGATGAATACTGGGAACAAGCCGAAAGAGACGGTTTTACGGTGTTGCCCGTTTGGGAGGCGGCGGAACAAGCTCAAGTAGCTCAAGTCTGGTAATATTCAAGAGAATACATATAAAAAAGAGTGCAAATCAGTCAATTATTGCAGGATAGGGGGGGCCATAGTGCCCCCCCTTTATTTACTTCAGGAAGATGGAAGACAAAAAGAGTCACCGGCAGGTGACTCGCTTAACTTTTCTTATGTTAAGACGAATTAAGAGATTTTTTGAGCCTCTACAAGAAGGGCCGTTTCCTTGGTATCGACCTTATCCGCCACTGTTTTTTTCTCCACTTTTATGAGGATTGTAGCTATTGCACCTAATAATGGGCCTGCAGCCAACGTCAAAAAACAATAAAAATAATTTTGTGTAGCATCAATGACAGCGCCTACAGCTAATGGGGCTGTTAAGGAACCAATTTGCCACATTCCATTCACTAATCCTGATGTCGTCCCTACAAGTCTCCTGTCTACCAAATTATAAATGATGGTTTGTAAGACAGGGTAAAAGGCATAGACACAGATTCCCATCATTGGAGCTATGAAGTATAAAATCGATATATTTTGATTAGCTCCAAACCACGATAATACGGGAACTGCCAACAGAAGGATACCAACAGCTAAAGATTTACGATCTAAATAGTCTGACAAGAATCCGGTGAGGGGCTTACACAATAGAGCAGCGGTTCCAAAGAGGGACATAATGGCACCGGCTTCTACAAGAGACAGATGCAATGATTTAATAAGATACGTATTTGCCCATGTGGCTGTTCCCACAGTAGCCCACTGTCCGCCTAAACCTGCTATACCCATTAAAATAATATTTTTATTTTTTAATAGGGAAACAATATCATGCCAACTTGTACTTTGTTTTTTGGAAATTTGATGGACGGGGGTACGTTCCTTGAGTAAAAAATATCCCAATATTAAGCCAATGAAAGGCAGCGAACCGGTTATTAAAAAGGCTGTACGCCAGCCAAATCCATGGGCGACTGAGGGCACAAACAAATTGACCAATGAAATACCAAAGGAGGTGGAAGTCATGAAAAAGCCCATTGCAGCCCCGCGTCTTTTTTCAGTAAACCAATCTGTAATAGCCACGATACCAGCTGAAAAGATAGCTCCGGAACCCATTCCCGCAATGAATCTAACTAGAAAGGCAAGGCCGTAACTATGAACAAACGACGTTAAAATGGTGAAAAAACCGGTTATGAAAAAGGAAGTGAGTAACATTTTACGATATCCATATTTGTCTGTTAAATACCCGCCTGGAACCTGAGTAATGACATATCCGAGATAAAAAGCTGTCATTAAGCTTCCGGCTTGAGCTGCATTTATACCAAGGTCTTTGGATGCTAGTGGTATAATTGGAGCCCATGCCATTCTGTCCATATAAGAAAATAAATAAGCCAAAAACGCAATAAATAAAACCTTTATAGCAGATATCACTTCTTTGTTCATTTTTTCAAACCTCCTATTTTAGGTAGAACTAATTTCCAGGACGACTCGTTTGATCCATGAGATGCGTGCTAGTGTATGAGACCTTTATTTAGATAACGCTTACAAAACAGCGCTTACAAGCAGAATCACCTTCTCTCAACATACGAATCATTCCATATTTTCGAACAGCTACAACATTATTAGCTATTGGTTATTTATTTTAAGATTATGTAATATGAAGTCATTTTACAAATTGATTGTTTCTATGAAACCCATTAATATCATTAATGCGGCCAGCCTGCAGCTCCGTAGTATTTTCCAATTACCAAAGGTTTCAGGCAACATGAAACAGCCTTGGTCCAGTGGAATACCGGACCAAGGCTGCTTCGAGCATTTTTCAGTTATAAAACGGTCTGCTTGACGGGGGGAACATCCGAATACCGAAGCCGGCTTGAAGCTGCCCAGGGCTTTTATAATGTTCGGATCTTGACTAGTGACGCCTTCGGCTCCAGGTTTACAAAAATTTTCTGTTATGCTTCTTCCCGTCGTAGCTGAACAATACGGGCTTTTCCTCGATCGTCGTCTCGAGATGCACCGGTTTGCCCCAGAGCCGATGAATGTACGGGAGCGTCCGTTCGACATATTTCAAATCGAGCTCTATGCCCTCATAGTTGTGCTGCAAGTACAGCTCGCCCGTCCGGTTGAAGTCGCCATCCTGCACGACAATGTACGGGAAGCCGCCGTTGACCCGGGAGTAGACGAGCTGATCGCGGATGTTTTCCCACGACTTATCGGTAATTTTCCATTCCGGCCCCTTCTTCTCGAACACATACAGGTCCAGATCGTCGCAAAGCTGCTTTGTCATGTAGTTGCGAATGAACGAAAGATCGGAATCGAATTCCCGCACCTCGAAAATTTTATCCCGTCCCCGACCGGGCTCCCGGCCTAACCGTTCCCGTTCTTCCTGAGTCGGATGATCCCACCGCCGCTCGATGTCCTCGAATATTTTCAGGCCCAGGTAGTACGGGTTCAGGCTGTGCCGCGAGGGGATAACAACCGACGAGTTCAGCTTGGAATACTCGATCGTTTCCGCGTCCGTTAAGTCCAGCGCCCGCATAATGCGTTGATGCCAGTAAGATGCCCAGCCTTCATTCATGATCTTGGTCTCCAGCTGCGGCCAGAAGTACAGCATCTCGTCGCGCAGCATGGTCAGAATATCGCGCTGCCATTCTTTGAGGTAAGGGGAGTACTCCTCGATGAACAGCAGCAAGTCTTTCTCCGGTTTGGCCGGGAACTTCGAGGGAGCCTCCTCGGCCTTGGACTGGGGCTTCTTCGGTTTATCCAGATCCCACAGATCCTCGTAGCCGAACGTTCGTTCTTTCCGCTCCTTGGCGGGAGCGCGATCCGCTTCGGCAGCGCCGATACCGCGGTACGGCTTGGTAAGCGACGGATCGACGTGCTCCTGAATCGCCAGAACGGCGTCGATGAACTGCTCGACCTCCTCGTTGCCGACCTCGATCTCGTACTGCCGGATGCGCTCCGCCGTTGCGGCCATGCTCTCGACCATGTTGCGGTTCGTTTTGGAGAAGCGGAAATTGTTCTTGAAGAAGTCGCAGTGCGCGAGTACGTGGGAAACGATCAGTTTGTTCTGAATGAGCGAGTTGCCGTCAAGCAGGAAGGCGTAACACGGATCGGAATTGATGACGAGCTCGTAAATTTTGCTGAGCCCGAAATCGTACTGCATCTTCATTTTATGAAACGTTTTGCCGAAGCTCCAGTGACTAAAGCGGGTAGGCATTCCATAAGCGCCGAACGTGTAGATGATGTCCGCCGGACAAATTTCATACCGCATCGGGTAATAGTCAAGCCCGAAACCGTCGGCGATTTCGGTAATTTCGGCAATGGCATACTCCAGCTGCTTCATATCGTCGCTAGTCATTGCGCCAGGCTCCCCTCCAATCGTTTCGGGAAGAAGGTGCGCAGCGCTTTATACACTTCGCCCTTCTCGCGAATGACATAATGAACAAATTTCGGGTCATGCAGGTTCCGGTAAGCCGACATCAGCGTACTGCTGCGGTTATACTGGTTGACCTCGCCGTAGCCGAACAAATTGCATCGCTTGACGAGCTCGGTGATCAGCTTTACGCAGCGTTCGTTATCGGAAGTCAAATTATCGCCGTCGGAGAAATGGAACGGATAGATGTTGTAACGGGCCGGCGGGAAGCCGCGATCAATCAAATCGACTGCCAGCTGATAAGCTGAGGAGCAGATCGTGCCGCCGCTTTCTCCTTTGGTGAAAAATTCTTCCTCCGTTACGATCTTAGCCTCCGTATGATGCGCGATAAAGACGATTTCGACATGCTCATATTTCGTCCGCAGGAAGCGGGTCATCCAGAAGAAAAAGCTGCGGGCGATATATTTTTCGAAGGACCCCA